>CAZXZI010000201.1:0-2576 GCA_964645165.1 uncultured Ectothiorhodospiraceae bacterium | reverse complement strand
CCAGCTTGGGAACAAACTCAGACCGCATCAGCGGGATGGAGACGGAGACATTCAGTCCCACGTCCCCACCCTGGTAGGCGAGCCGCCCCCCCAACCAGCCCCAGCGATAACCGATGGAAAAAGTGTCACCGCCCTTGCGATCGATAGCCCCACTGCTGATGGCAAAGCGATCGTTGGCGTAATCCGTGGCGTCATATTCATACACAAGATCAAGGCCCGGTGCCCAGGCTGGTTGATATTGCAGGCCGCCAAATAGTCCATCAAGGCGTTTTCGACCCACACCCAGGCTGATATCCACGGAACCAAGCTGTTTGTTCATCACCACAAAATCGGCATCAAACACCTGGGTGCCCAAAAAATCCCGAGAGCCTATGCTCAACGCTGGTAGATAAGGCCCTTCCTCCAGCAGCAACAGTTTGGCGTCAAAGGCCTTGTCTTTGAACGTGCCGAAGTTGGGATTTTCCAAACCCTGGGTATGACTCACCGAGGTATAGCGCGCCCCCAGTTCCAAATGCGAGAAAACACTCAGGCTGCTCCAAAGCGCCTTATAGGGTTCAAACCGACTAAAACCAAAACGCAGCACGCCATCTGCCGCCAAGCGCGCCGTGGGCATATTGACCAAACCGGTTTGGCCAATTTGGCTAGGTGTAATCAACGGTGCCGCATTTAATGGCAGACTCACCAATAACAGCACCATCGCTATCCATTTTAATCGGCAAGCCCGATGATTATTTTTGTCAGAATATTTCACGATTGGATACAAAAACGCCCCTGACCACATTGGCCAGAGGCGTCAAATTTTAATAGTGAATTCGCTCAGTGGTTGGAAGTGCTAGAGCCACCGCCGGAACCGGCCAACGCGGCCACGGCACCTGCAGCCAGCGCACCAATCGCCACCATGGTGCCCGTCCCCATGGATGCCGCTGAGGCCGCAGCACTGCCTGCTCCCCCGCTGGTCGTTGCAGTTCCCGTACTGGCTGTAGAACTCGAGGTTGTAGTGCCGGCACGGCTGGAACCCGCACCAATAGCGGCCGCCAGTTGGATCTCTTCTCCTGCGAATGAAAAGCTACTCAGCACTAAACCCATTACCACTGCAATCAAAATTTTTCTCATGTCATTCCCCCTGCACGTACATCATTAACCGTCAGCCGAATATAGCACTACTACAACCGCAATGCATGAATCAAAATTTGTCATAATCCCACACTGCTGTTCCGTTAACATTCGCCTGCGCGGGGTAATTATTTGTTTTTCATGAGCTGCAGCATGATTTGAAAATTTGAGACATGAATAGCCAGTAACCTCTACCGTCAGAGCCTGCCCCGCGTAGCGCTTTGGGCATTCCGGCGCACGACCGCATGGACGCGGGAGGTAGAGCACCAACAGTAGGCGCTATTAGGCGACGCATGGAGCAGTTGCCGAGGCCAGAATCCAGTGGTCGCCTAAGAGCGACTACTTTTGGTTCAACGACATTCTAGATTCCGGCCTGCGCCGGAATGACGAATATACTGAGAAATTGGGGGTTTCCGGCTTAACTAAGTGTCATTCGTATCTGAGTATTCATGCCTCAATTCCGAAATTACACTGTGGCTCGTGCAATACAACAAATTACAACCTGGCAAGCATTTGTTAACGGAACAGCAGTGAAAATTTATGCCACTTTATCAAACCTTTATTCAGAAAAAGCAAAGTGGGTGATACGCGCAACACCGTCTCTGCGCTCGACTTGAATCCACGCTTGCCCCTGATAATGACTGCGATCACTTTGGCCGTTAGGCTGCACGTCGACATCATAAGTACCAATACCGTGTGCGATGTCGCCATCCCACTTCCATTCCATTTTGTTGAAAGCTATCGAGCGGAACGATGTGCTACTGAATAACCCGGCGTAGTCTTCACGAATACCTTTCACCGTCGCCCGGTCGTTTGTTTGCGCATCTTTTGCAAACAATGCCATGAAGGTATCGATATCGCCTGCGGCGTATGCATTAATGAGCTTATTTAACAATGCGCCAAGTTCTTTGGTTGGAATACGAGTAAAAGGGTTTGTGCTGGCAATGGTTGTTTGAGTCTTGCCTGACTCTTCTTTTGGTGTTTCTAGCACAACGGGGTCAGAGGTATAAAAACGCGTAATTAAAAGTTTTCCGGCACGCTTCTCCAACTGCAATGTAAGCTTTCCCGTTTCCTTGAAGGTGCTGAACTCGCCTTTACGCAAAATTGAAACAGTGTACTGTCCCGTGCCCCGAGCGTAGTTCTGCTCACGTTCCCAGTTTATATTGCTAAATTTGATACTGCGTTCGCTCGTGCCTGCAAACAACGATTGAAATTTACCACGCACCCCGGCCAGGTTAATTTGATCGTTAGTGCGCACCGTGGCCGCATGAAGCTGCATCAGTTTGTCCAGATCACCGGTTTGATAAGCCGCCTCAAAAACAGAAACCATTCTGTTAAGTGCGTCCAGGTTGATAAGTTCTATTGATGGAGTCGTTTTCGCTTTGACTACCGCAGCAGCTTTAAGCTGGGCCTCTTTCTTTGCTGCAGCTTTAGCAACGGCCTCTGCCCTAAGTCGCGCTACT
>CAZXZI010000200.1:0-2585 GCA_964645165.1 uncultured Ectothiorhodospiraceae bacterium | reverse complement strand
GACTAGGTACAAGATGACCCAGGCCAGACGATTGTTGTTCGTCCTTTTTGCAATACTGATGGGTTTGCCTGTTGCTTCCACAGCGCGCGACCTCAATGTTGAGCTGATCGATGCCGCCCGCCAGGGGCGTTTGGAGATGGCGCGTTCATTATTGGGTGAGTGTGCGGACGTTAACGCAGCGAATGCCAGTGGCAAAACCCCGTTGATGAGTGCGGCCTAGTTTGGGAACGAACACATTGTGCGTTTATTTTTGTCAGCAGGCGCGGATGTGAACGCCAAAGACAAGGGTGAATCCACTGCGCTTATCGCCGCCGCTTTTAGCGGTAACCTCGGTGTGGTGCAGGCCCTGGTGGCGGAAGGTGCCGACGTAAATGCCAAATCCAAGGCGGGGATTTCGGCCATGCAAAATGCCACCACACGGGGTTTTGAACAAATTGCCCAAGTGTTGTCTGATGCTGGTGCCGAAGGTGGAGGCAAGAAAAAGAAAGGCAAGAAAAAGAAGAAAAAGAAAAAGAAAAAGAAGAAATAGCATCGGTTTAAACCTTGCTTGAACGGGATTTCTTTCTGCGCCTGTTACATCTGAAGCGGGCTTGCTAAAATCCTGTGCTTAATCTCATGTCAGAATTCAACCTCCTTTTATTATTGCCTGTTCTCGGCATAGCGTTGCTGTGGCTGCTCTTGCGCTTTGCGCGAACCTGCGCGGAGGCCAACCCGGTGGACTGGGGTAATGGCAGCAATAATCTGATTGTGGGATTTATCATGCTGTTTTGTCGGCATGTGCATCACTTTCGGCACGAGCCGATTCCGCTGCCGGAGCAGGGCGGCGCCTTGCTAGCGTCTAATCATATTTCCGGGTTGGATCCTTTTTTGTTAATTGCTGCCAGCCCACGGCCGCTGCGGTTTCTGATTGCGCGTGAAGAATACGAGCGCTTTGGTTTGCAATGGTTGTTTCGCCGGGCGCATTGCATTCCGGTGGATCGTGAACGTCAACCGGAACGGGCATTGCGCGAAGCATTGCGCGCTTTGGCTGCGGGGGAGGTGGTGGCCATTTTCCCTCAGGGCGAAATACAGGTGGCATCGCAGCAACGTAAGCTCAAAGGTGGTGTGGTGCGCTTGGCACACAAGTCAGCCTGTCCAGTTTACCCGGTGCGTGTGGCCGATGTGAGGGGTGCAGGTCACACGGTACGGGCTGTTTTTTATCCCAGCCAGGCGACCTTGCGCACGGCTCCCATGCTCCACTGTGATGGCGTGGATCATGCTGCGTGTCTGATGATGTTAACGCAGTATCTTGGTCTGGATTCGTCTCAGGATTCTGCGGAAATGTCGAAGTAAGGCAGTGTGCCGTGGTTGAAAAATAAGCTGAGCAAATGGAATATGGTGATATCACCGCGTCTATTTCCCCAACCAAGGGTTGCCTATTAAATATTTCGCCGCTAACATAATTACAGAGCTGTGGATTAAACACGGCATGCGTTATTTAACAAATTAGGATCATTAGGGAAAGTACAACAATGACACTGGAATTAGTTCCCAAAGATGCACCAGCAGACAAGATTGCCGCGACTGGCCCGCAAGATGGCCCGCTGGAATACACTGGCCCGGATCGACGTAAGGGCCTGCGTCGCATTAAGGTAGATCGACGGGAGATGGTGCGTTTTGAAAATACTCCAGATCGACGCCACACCGGTGACCGCCGCCTGAAGACCCGCATGTGGGATGGTCGCGATTTCTGATATTAGCGCGCTTTTTTGACGCCGCATCGCATACAGTGAAAGGCACCTTCCGCATCCCGGGGGTGCCTTTTTTGCGTTTGGCTGAAATCTTTTTTGCGGGAAGGAATCAGCGGCCTGCTTGAATCACAAAAGCCTGCCCCCATATAGGGGTTAACACAATTTTTTGGGTTTTAACTCATATTTCGACAGGGGCAAAAAACATGCGAATGGACAAACTCACCAGCAAATTCCAAACAGCACTGGCGGATGCGCAGAGCCTGGCAGTGGGGCGGGATCACCAATTTATTGAGCCTGCCCATTTGATGTTAGCCGTGCTGGATCAGGACGGCAGCACAGTGCGCCACCTGTTGAATAATGCGGGTACTAATGTGAATCAGCTGCGTACCTTGTTGGGCGAGGCGCTGGAAAAAATGCCCAGCGTGGAAGGTGCAGCGGGAGACGTGCATATCTCCAACGATCTGGGCCGTCTGCTAAATGTCACTGACAAGCTCGCTCAAGAACGCAAAGATACTTACATCTCCAGTGAGTTGTTTGCGCTGGCGGCGATACAAAGCAAGGGTCAACTCAGCGAACTTCTGCATAAAGCGGGCGCGGCCAAAGGCTCGGTGGAGCAGGCTATTGAGCAAGTGCGCGGTGGCGAAAGTGTGGATGACCCCAATGCCGAAGAAAGTCGGCAGGCGCTGGATAAATACACCTTGGATCTCACCGAACGTGCCGAGCAGGGCAAACTTGATCCCGTGATTGGTCGTGATGACGAGATTCGTCGCACAATCCAGGTCTTGCAACGTCGCACTAAAAATAATCCGGTATTGATTGGTGAGCCCGGCGTGGGTAAAACCGCCATCGCCGAAG
>CAZXZI010000199.1:0-2604 GCA_964645165.1 uncultured Ectothiorhodospiraceae bacterium | reverse complement strand
GAAAAACACAGCAGGGGAGGCACACCACGCACCGGTTGGAGGAGTGGGCGGGGCGATGAAGGGAATGGGGGGTCGGGGGCAGGAGGTGGCCCGCCCGGGGGCCATGGCCGCGGAGGCGGCGCACAGTGCCGACGACGAGTCGAATCAGGGCCGGGGAGTTGTGCAGGAAACCATCGACACCATCGACTCCCTGGCCAGTGATATTGGCCAGGCCGTGCAGGTGATCAACCAGCTGGAAGAGAACAGCGACAACATTGGCGGGGTGTTGGACGTGATTCGCGGCATCGCCGAACAAACCAATCTACTGGCCCTGAATGCGGCGATTGAAGCCGCCCGCGCCGGTGAGCAGGGTCGTGGTTTTGCCGTGGTGGCGGATGAGGTACGCACCCTGGCACATCGCACCCAGGAGTCCACCCAGGAAATTCAGTCGATGATCGAAAGCCTGCAATCCGGGGCGCGCAATGCGGTGGAGGTGATGAACAAGAGCAACGAGCGCTCACAGGTCTGCGTCACCAAGGCGGCCTCGGCGGGAGAGTCGTTGACCTCGATCACCAGCTCGGTGAAGCAGATTAACGATATGAACCTGCAAATTGCCACCGCCGCAGAGGAACAGACCTCGGTAGCGGAAGAAATCAATCGCAATGTGCTGCAGATTCGTACCCTGGTGGAAGGCACGACCTCGGGCGCGCGTCAGACCAGCGCTGCCAGCATGGAATTGACCAAACTGGCCACCGCCCTACAGGCCCTGGTGGGTCAGTTTAAAATCTAAGGAACCTCTGATCAATTCATGAACTCGTATCTTGCGCCTGAAATGCCCAGCTTCTGCGTCGCCTAAAAGCGCCTACTTTTGGTGAATCTGAACATTTCAGGTCACAATCTACTTCGTCCAGAATTAATCAGAGGTTCCCTA
The DNA here is from genome assembly GCA_964645165.1 of uncultured Ectothiorhodospiraceae bacterium. GTDB lineage: Bacteria > Pseudomonadota > Gammaproteobacteria > SZUA-152 > SZUA-152 > SZUA-152. The sequence continues at coordinate 1,694 of CAZXZI010000199.1, read as the reverse complement.
AAATTTACAGCCCAGACACGTAATCCGCCACGGCTTCGATCTCTTTGTCACTCAGCCCCTTGGCCACCATGCCCATCATGCCGGCAGGGTCGTTGGTACGCTTACCAGACCGAAGATCCTTAAGCTGCTTGATGACATAGGCCTTTTGCTGGCCGCCAATCACCGGAAATAATGAAATAGACTTGGATTTTCCCTTGCCGTTTTTACCGTGACAACGGATACAGGCACCATAGGTGCCCAGCTTTTTGTTGCCATTCTGGAAAATCCGAGCACCCATTTTCGCCGCCTTGCTGCCTGACGGTTTGCCCTTCATTTGTTTACGACTGGCAAAATAGGTAGCGATGTCTTTCAGATCCTGACGGCTGGTGACCGTCGCCGCCATGGCACTCATGGTGTCATTCTGGCGATTGCCTAACTGGAAGTCCTGCACCTGTTTGAAGATATAACCCGCAAACTGTCCCGCCAGGTTGGGGAACGTAGTGGGATCAACACTGATGCCATCGGCACCGTGACAACCCTGGCATAGCTCAGACTTGGTTTTACCGGCCTTTGCATCACCTTCCCCCACCTTCATCCCACCAGCGATGGTGGTTTCCGCGCTCACGCCCCCCGCAAACGCCACTGCCACAATGGCCACAAGCGCTGCAAACATACCGATTCTTTTTGTCATCGACCGATTTCCTTTAAATATGCATTCGAATGAATTCGAGTTCTGTTTACTACCGTGGCGAAAGGCTCTTGTCACCGTACGCATTTATAGATGCGCATCTCCTGGCCCTGTCGTATCGCCACGCCCCCCATTAAAAAATCTGGCCGTCAAGTATATCAATCCAACTCCCCGCGTCAATTCCGTACGACCCTGCTGCACAATGACGGAACCTGTCAGTAAAAATCCCCGTCTACCCACAATGTTTGCCTAAGCAACGGAACCAACCATTGTCCCGCCTTCGCCAGGACAGGCGTTTCAGGTCTTGCCACAATGGAGTATGATCTGCGCACAAGTGACTGATCTGATAACAATTACACCATAAAATCATGCACCGAATTTAGTAACACAAGCCCGCGCGAACCATCAGCACCCCGTGTGCCAGAACGCCGCCAACCCTATAAATCATGGGAGCATAGATGCGCCAGACGCCTCTTAAAAAGATCATGAAAAAAAATTATCGCCTATTTTCTGCCCTGTTTCCCGCCTTTGCCTTGCTGACCCTTAGCACCCTGCCCAGCGAAAGCCACGCGGAAGTCCGCTACGTCATCGACAAACTCATCATCACCATGCGTTCCGGACAAAGTACTCAGCACAAAATTGTTAAGCACTGGCCCAGCAACACGGCACTGGAAATTCTCGAGCCCGGTGAAAAATACAGTCTGGCCCGCGGTCCGGATGGCACGGAAGGCTGGGTGCTGAATCAGTACATCACGCCCAAACCCACCGCTAAGCTGCGCCTCGCCACCGCACTGCAAAAACTGGCCAAGGCACAAAAAGAAAATACCCGGCTCAAAGCAGATTTGTCCGCCCTGCAAGGCAAAGAAGGCACGCTCAGCAAACAGAAAAACAAGCTGTCCCGCGACAACAAAAAACAAATGGACGAACTCAAGCACCTGCGCCGGGTCGCCGCCAAACCGCTAAAACTGGAAAATGAAAACCAGCGTTTGAAAAAAGAATTACTGGAACTCGAAAGCGAACACGAACT
>CAZXZI010000198.1:0-2618 GCA_964645165.1 uncultured Ectothiorhodospiraceae bacterium | reverse complement strand
GCCAAACTGCCGCTGCGCCAAATCTCGCTCAGTCTCAGCCTGTCGCTGGGGGCGGTGTCCAAGTATTTGAAACGGGCTGAGGCGGCGGGGCTGGGTTGGCCGTTACCGGAGGGCATGTCCGATGATGCGCTGCGGGCACTGTTACAGCCTGGTCGCAAAGTGGCGTTACCGTGCCCACCCGCTGAGCCGGATTTTGTGGAGATACAACGGGAGCTGAAACGCAAGGGCATGACGCGCCAGTTGCTGTGGGAGGAATATGCCCAGGTCCACCCCGAGGCTCATTACAGTTATTCACGGTTTACGGTGTTGTTTCGACGTTGGCGATCCAAGCAACAGTTGTCGATGCGCCAGCACCATCGTGTGGGGGAGAAGCTGTTTGTCGACTACTGCGGGCCGACCATTGCGGTGGTCAATCCCGATACCGGCGAGCTGCGTGAGGCGCAGGTCTTTGTCGCCGTGCTGGGCGCCAGTTCTTACACCTATGCCGAGGCTACCTGGACGCAAAGCCTGCCGGACTGGATTGGTTCGCATGTGCGGGCCTTTACTTTTTATGGCGGGGTGCCGGAGGTGGTGGTGCCGGATAATTTAAAAAGTGCGGTGAGCAAAGCCTGTCGTTATGACCCGGATCTCAATCCCACTTATCAGCAGTTGGCGGTGCACTACGGGGTCGCTGTTATCCCGGCGCGCCCCTACAAACCAAAAGATAAGGCCAAGGCCGAAGTGGGCGTCCAGCTGGTGGAGCGCTGGATCATGATGCGGCTGCGCAAGCAGACCTTCTTTACCCTGGCCGCCCTCAATCAGGCAATTCGTTTTTTGCTGGATGACTTGAATCGTCGCGCCTTCAAAAAGCGCCCCGGCAGCCGGTGGGAGCAGTTTGAGCGACTCGACCAACCCGCCCTGAAACCGCTGCCCGACAGCCCCTATGAATACCGCGAAATCAAAAAGGCCCGCGTGCATCTCGATTACCACGTCGAGTACGACGGCCACTATTATTCGGTGCCTTATCAGCTGGTGAAGCAGGAGGTGATGATTCATGCGGGGCAGACCACGCTGACTATCTTGCATAACAGCAAACAGGTGGCCTTGCATCCGCGTGCCCACACCAAGGGATCACACAGCACCGACCCCAATCACATGGCCAAGGCCCATCGCAAACACCAGGAATGGTCACCGCAGCGCTTCCTGAGCTGGGCGGAAAAGATCGGGCCGCACACCCAAACCGTGGTGCGCCATCAACTGGAATCCAGGCGTCACCCCGAGCACGGTTACCGCGCCTGTCTGGGACTGCTGAGCCTCGCCAAAAAATACAGCCAGGCCCGTCTCGAAGCCGCCTGCCAGCGCGCCCAACACATTGGTGCCATGAACTACAAAAGCATCTCCTCCATCCTCAGCAAAAGCCTGGACAAGGTGCCACTAAAAGACGCCGGTGCAGAGTCACAAACCAGCCTGCCACTTGAGCACGACAACGTACGCGGTGCGGACTATTACCACTAACCTGAAATAGCTAGCCAAAGAAACCAGCACACAGGAGCAACATCAATGAACAACACTCTGCAACAACTGCACAGCCTGCGACTCACCGGCATGGCCGAAGCCCTGTCGCAACAGATCGACCAACCCAATACCTATGAAGAACTCGGTTTCCGAGAACGACTATCACTACTGGTCAACAGCGAAGCGACCTGCCGCGACAACCGCAAGATCACCCGCCTGCTCAAACAGGCCAAGCTACGGCTTAATGCGCAACCCGCAGACATCGACTATCGTGCACAACGCGGCCTCCACAAAGACACCATTGCACAACTGCTGCAACTCGACTGGATACGCCAGCACCGCAACCTACTCATCGAAGGCCCCACCGGCACCGGCAAGACCTTCCTTGCCTGCGCCCTGGGACAACACGCCTGCGAACAAGGCATCTCGGTGCGCTACTATCGCGCCAGCCGTCTGTTTGAAAGCCTCACCATCGCCCACGGCGACGGCAGCTTCGGCAAACTACTCACCCAACTGGCCAAGACCGAGTTGCTCATCATCGATGACTGGGGCCTGCAAATCCTGGCGCAAACACAACGCAATGACCTGCTGGAAATCATCGAAGACCGCCATGGGCGTGGTGCCACCCTTATCACCAGCCAACTGCCAATACCTCATTGGCACGAAGCCGTTGGTGACCCAACACTTGCCGACGCCATCCTCGATCGGCTACTGCACAATACTCATAAAATTAAACTGAGAGGAGAATCCATGCGGAAAAAACAAGCCAACATTGACCTACTGTGAACACTTGATGTAAAAATGTCGGGCCTGCAAGAAGGAAGGGTGCAGGTGTTCACGCTTCGCAAAATTCAGTGTTCATAGTTGTAGTAATACGCATTAAAAGAAAAATTTTCTTATTGAAGGAGCTCTGTTTCGTGTCGGTAAGCATGGATGAAAAGAGGAGCCTGACAAGAAAGTCCATGAAGTTCTTCGATGTTGAATTAATCTGGCAATATGCCGGCTTTGACCAATATCAACGACATGATGCAGAATTTTTGGGTGTATCGATGATTAGCATCGTACGCGAAATTCGTGAGGCGCTGTGTCTGCCCAGCTATCCTGTTGTTAAAGATATTGATTTT
>CAZXZI010000197.1:0-2666 GCA_964645165.1 uncultured Ectothiorhodospiraceae bacterium | reverse complement strand
TACTAATCTGGTCAACAAATGCTGAATAAAGCTTATGAAGCCTCGAATCATCCCCATACTCGTACCAGTCATAAACAGAATTTCGAATGAAACTGCTAGATTTCTGCACATCCTGCGGTTTAATAAGAACTCCTTTCCGATCAACAATTCCTCGCGCTTCACAATAAATTAAATACTGCCCATCTTCCGTATTGAGTGCTGCTGGCTGGGCAAGTTGCGCAACCCGGTTGTGATTAATGTAACCCCACGTGATACCCATAGGCGCAAGCGAGCTATCTCCTGTCATTGATAGCTGCCCAGAAACAGTAGCAGCCAAGGCACGTTTCTCTTTAACAGTATTTTTCCACTTCTTTTTTGCATCACGTAGAGCATCTTTATTTAGGTTCTGAGACATTTGCCGATTTGTATGCGCCTCATCATGATGTGCAACGCAGAGAAGAATTAGATTCTCATCTGAATTATTGGAGTTATCTCCATCAATATGATGGATTTGACATCCACTGCTTTGGCAAATGGCGCATACATACTGACTCTCATAAAGAATTTGAAGCTTAAGCTCTTTTGGGATTGATTTACGTGACATGCTATTCCAGTTAAATTCCTTTTGCTTCTAAAGCCCGGCAGGGTGCGCATCGCGCACCGTGAATTCAAATTTATTCTGAGACCCCGGTTTAGAAATAATACTAACAACATATTAATACTTAGTTGTTTTTTTCTGTAAGACTACACTGGACGCTATACACAAAAATAGGCATTAATAGCCCATGGGCCAGGAAATCGACCACAGCCACTTTCAGCAAAAGGATTTCGATGCCTTTATGCAGCGGCTGACCCAGGAAACCGAGCTGCTCGGTCGCTACTTTGCTGAAGGCCAGTTCGATGAGCATCCGCCGGTGGCCGGCTTTGAACTGGAGGCCTGGCTGGTGGATGAACACCTGCACCCGGCACCTATTAACCAGGCTTTTCTGCAACGCCTGAACAGTCCGCTGGTCTCTCCCGAGCTCGCTACCTTTAATGTGGAATTCAATGTGGACCCGGCGCCGCTCACCGGCAAGACACTTTCCACCCTGCATCGCGAATTACAGGCCGGGTGGCAAGGGGGCGTTCAAACTGCGCAGGACTTGGCGTCCGATCTGGTGATGATCGGCATCCTACCCACGGTGCGTAATACGGATCTCGTGATGGAAAACCTCTCGGCCATGAATCGTTACGTGGCACTCAATGCGCAGGTGCTGCGGCTGCGCGGCGGGCGGCCCCTGCAACTGGATATCCGCGGGTCCTGTACTGATCCTGACATTCTTCGCTCCGAACACGACGACGTGATGCTGGAGTCCGCTACCACTTCGTTTCAGATTCATTTGCAAGTTCCTCCGACGTTAGCGGTGCGTGCTTATAATGCATCGATCATCGCCTCTGCACCGCTGGTGGCGGTGAGCGCAAACTCGCCTTATTTATTCGGCAAAAACCTTTGGGCAGAAACGCGTATTCCATTGTTCGAGCAGTCTGTGGAAGTGGGCGGCTACGAGGACAACGCGCATGGCCCCATGCGTCGCGTCAGTTTTGGCTCTGGTTATGCGCGCCAATCCATCATGGAATGTTTTACCGAAAACCTGGAGCACTTCCCGGTGCTGCTACCCACCTTATTCGACAGTCCACCGGAAAAATTCGAACACCTTCGCCTGCACAACGGCACACTGTGGCGTTGGAATCGTCCTTTGATTGGTTTCAACGAGCAGGGCACGCCGCACTTGCGCGTCGAACAACGCGTCGTGCCTGCCGGCCCCACCATTGCGGACGCCATGGCCAACGCCGCTTTTTATTACGGACTCACTCAAGCGCTGTGCGATAGTGAAATCACCCCGGAGTCCGAGATACCCTTTGCTCAGGCACGCGACAATTTTTATGCCTGCGCACAAAATGGACTGGATGCACACATCACCTGGCTGGACGGGCAAAAACAGCCCGCGCAAACACTACTATTAAAAACCCTGTTGCCCATGGCACATGCCGGACTGATTTCGCTGGGGATTAATGACCAGGATCGCATTCGTTTTCTGGGCATTATTGAGGCGCGGGTGCAGACGGGTCGCAACGGTACAAAGTGGCAGCGGGATTTTGTGGCCGCTCACACGGCTAAAGACGTTAACAACATGCAACAATTATTGTCTGCCTATTTGCAACATCAGCACAGTGGTGTGCCGGTGCATGAATGGGACATTTAACGGGTAGGGTGGGCACCGCCCACCAATAAACCCTATCCTCACTCCGAAGGTGGGCAATACCCACCCTACACACGAATACATGGAAAATATGTTTACGATTCTTGATCACATCCCCGATGGCCTGCTCACCTGTTCTGCACAGGGACTGCAAACCATCCTGCCCGGGCCCACGCTAGTCCAATTAACCGGTCGTAGGCCACGACCGTTGTTTGTTTCGGTGCTGTTGCACGGTAACGAAACTACCGGGCTTGCGGCTATTCAATCGCTACTCAGTAAATATGCGCAACAGGAACTGCCTCGAGAACTGTGCATTTTTATTGGCAATGTTAGCGCGGCGGCACAAGGGCAACGACACCTTGAAGGTCAACCGGATTACAATCGTGTCTGGCCCTGCACAGGTTTTGATGGTGAATGCGAAGGTAATACGCCCGAACATAAAATGAT
>CAZXZI010000196.1:0-2922 GCA_964645165.1 uncultured Ectothiorhodospiraceae bacterium | reverse complement strand
GCACAGAATCTGCGACAATACCCGCACCGGCACGCAGTTGAATCTGTGAGCCATTTTGGGTAATGGTGCGAATCAGAATATTCAAATCCATGTCGCCGTTATGATTGAGATAACCCATGGCTCCGGTGTAGGCGCCACGCCCGTCACCTTCCAACTCGGCGATAATTTCCATGCAGCGCACCTTGGGACAACCCGTGATAGTGCCGCCAGGAAATACCGCGCGAATCACTTCACCCGGCGTCACCTCGTGGCGCAACTCGCCGCACACATTAGAGACAATGTGATGCACATGCGCATAACTTTCCAGCACCATGAGTTCATCGACCTTCACACTGCCCGGCACACACACACGGCCGAGATCGTTACGTTCCAGGTCGATCAACATAATGTGCTCAGCGCGTTCTTTGGGGTGAGCCAGTAATTCATCTTTCAAGCTGTTATCACCGGCGGCATGTTCGCCGCGCGGACGCGTGCCAGCAATGGGTCGGGTTTCGACTCGACCATTGCTCACTTTGACTAAACGTTCGGGTGAAGAACTGATGATCGCCGCATCATTAATGAGCGCCAGGCCTGCAAAGGGTGCGGGATTATTTTCACAAAGACGTTGATAAATATCCGCTGTCGGCAAGATGCCTTCACTCTCGCCGCGCCAACAGCGCGACAGGTTCACCTGAAACACATCGCCTTCGACAATGTACTCTTTAATTCGCTCGACGCCCTGCAAATAACGCCGGGGATCATCTTCATGGAGGTTTATGTCAACCAAATCCGGGCTGGCCGTAGTAATCTTCTCTGCCTGCTCGAGGTCGTCTTCAATGCTATTCAACAGTGATTCTCGGCCCTGCTCTGCAATCAGCAATGTTTGCTGCTGTTGATGATCCACAATCACCGCTGCAGGAATGCGCACAGCACAAGACACGGGCAGACCATCTTTTGCAACAGGTAATGACAAACTGGGCTCAACCTGCCCTGCTAGCTCGTAACCCAAATATAGAAACCAGCCGCCCGTAAAAGGCAATGAACTGTTAACGGGAGTTGTAACTCGTGCAGCGGCCTGCCACTGCGCATCGAGTTGCTGCAAAAAATCGTGCGATATATTGTCTAACTGGATATGTTGTTCCGGGAAAGCGAACAAAATATCGTAGCGGGTTTGCGCTGCACCATGCGCAACGGATTGCAGTAAAAAGGGGTAACGTTGGGAATTAACGCGGTGCAGCGTTAGTAAATCAGTACTGCCCTCACGTTGGCGGATATGCGACAAGGCGTTGCCATTCCTGAAAGATGACCGAGTTAGATCATCGCTAGCGTTTAATCCAACTTGCGGAAAATCAGCGTGCCATTGGTGCCGCCAAAACCAAAGGAGTTGGACATGGCGATATCAATCTTCATTTCACGCGCCGTGCCCGGGACAAAATCCAGATCACACTCAGGATCCGGATTGTCCAGATTGATGGTGGGCGGCGCCACTTGATCTCGAATAGCCAACGCTGAAAACACCGCCTCGATGCCCCCTGCGGCACCGAGCAGATGCCCGGTCATGGATTTGGTTGAGCTGACCGCAACCTTGTACGCGTGATCACCAAGGGCGGTTTTCATGGCGTGGGTTTCACCCAAGTCACCCATAGGTGTGGAGGTACCGTGAGCGTTGATGTAATCCACAGCATCGGCGTTGATGCCAGCATTTTTCATCGCCAGCTTCATGCAACGTGCAGCGCCTTCGCCACCAACTGAAGGTGAGGTCATGTGATAGGCATCACCACTCATGCCAAAGCCAATCACTTCTGCGTAAATCTTCGCGCCACGCGCCTTGGCAAATTCATATTCTTCCAACACCACCACGCCAGCGCCATCGCTCAAGACGAAACCATCGCGGTCTTTGTCCCAGGGTCGACTGGCTGCTTCCGGATCATCATTGCGGGTGGACAAGGCACGCGCAGCAGCAAATCCGCCCAGTCCCGTGGTCGACGTCGCCATCTCCGCACCACCGGCCACCATCACATCGGCATCGCCGTATTCGATAAGCCGTGCCGCATCACCGATGGAATGCGTTGCCGTAGCACAGGCCGTGGTGATGGCATAGTTTGGGCCTTTCATGCCATAGATAATCGACAAATTGCCGGAGATCATGTTGATGATGTTGCTGGGTACAAAGAAAGGTGAAATCTTTCGCGGGCCGCCTTTGAGGTACGCATCGTGACCTTTTTCGATACCGGTGAGTCCACCGATACCGGATCCAATCGCCACGCCGATGCGCTCGGCATTATCTTCCGTGACTTCTAGACCCGAATCACGCACCGCCTGCACCCCGGCAGCAAGGCCGTAGTGAATAAACAAGTCCATCTTTCTGGCTTCTTTATTCGAGATGTATTCGGTGATGTCAAAATCACGAATGGAGCCACCAAAGCGCACAGTATAATCACTGACATCAAAATGCGTGAGCGGCGCAATACCACTTTTGCCGGCCAAAATATTTGCCCATGAATCGGCCACGTTTAACCCCACCGGGGAAACCATACCCAAACCTGTAATCACTACGCGTCGTTTAGTCACAACCAATACCTATCAATCGTTTATTCACTTATGCCCAATCACATTACATGCGCAGACCAACAACTTACACCAACGAAAAAAGGCCGCATCCACCGAGTGGTTCTGCGGCCTTAACGGCTCGATGATATTTTGCAAAACCAAAAACTTCTGGCTGCAAAAAAAATCAGCTTGAGTGCGAGTTCACGTAGTCCGTGGCTTGCTGCACCGTGGTAATTTTTTCTGCATCTTCGTCAGGAATTTCAGTTTCGAATTCCTCTTCCAATGCCATTACCAGTTCTACTGTATCCAGTGAATCGGCACCCAGATCGTCAACAAATGATGATTCGCTGCTGACTTCTTCTTCCTTTACGCCAAGCTGTTCAACAACAATCT
>CAZXZI010000195.1:0-2982 GCA_964645165.1 uncultured Ectothiorhodospiraceae bacterium | reverse complement strand
TTATGCCCTTTGGGTACTCCCAGTTTTGGGAGTACCCAAAGGGCATAAAAGGGGACAATCGGCCGTACGGCCGATCAATCCGGTTTTTAGCCGTAACCCGAAGCCACCGGCTTTAGCCGGTGGAGTATTCACAGACTGAAACTACCGGCTATGCCGCTAGTAGGTGAGTTCCGGCAAATGCCTCTGGGTATTTGTGATCTTTAGATTGTAAGGGGCGGGGTTCAGTGCATTGAATTTTCTGGATTCCGGCCTGCGCCGGAATGACGGTTTTTTTGGGATTCAACGAATAATCATCATCGTTGCTCTATTAAATTCATATCGTCATTCCGGCGCACGACTGCATGGACGCAGGAGGTAGAGTAACGCAGGAGCAGTTACCAAGGCCGGGATTCAGAGAATGAAATGCTATTCTAGATCCCAGCTGCCGCTTGTCCCTGTGAACGGCGGGGTCGGGATGGTGATTAAGTGAAGAACTAACAAAGGTATTAATAAATGGCTGAGTCAAAACCCAACGATCCAAAAGTTATCGTCGCCCTGGATTTCCCCAGTGCCGATACTGCGCTGAATCTGGCGCGGGAGCTGGATTCTACGCAGTGTCGTGTGAAGGTCGGCAAGGAATTATTCACCCGTGCTGGACCCACGTTGGTGGAACAGTTGCAGCAGTCCGGCTTCGATGTATTTCTGGATCTCAAATATCACGACATCCCCAACACCACCGCGCAGGCCTGTCGTGCCGCTGCCGAGTTAGGTGTATGGATGGTCAACGTACACGCCCTGGGTGGACGGCGCATGATGGAGGCGGCACGTGAGGCGATTGAAAAAACCACGCACCGGCCTTTGCTGATTGCGGTGACTATTCTTACCAGTCTGGATGCCGACGAATTGCACGAAGTGGGCTTGGCCGGTAGCCCTGCCGACAACGTGCTGCGGCTGGCCCGGCTTGCTGAGTCATCCGGCCTGGATGGTGTGGTCTGTTCGCCAAAAGAAGTGTCGGCTCTGCGGGAAATCGTGGCTGACAACTTCCAGTTAGTCACGCCCGGCGTGCGTCCCACTGGCGCCGAGGTAGGTGATCAAAAACGCATCACCACGCCGCAAGATGCCATGCATTTGGGCTCGAGTTATCTGGTGGTGGGGCGGCCCATCACCCAGGCCGAAGACCCGTTGGCGGCGCTGGCCGTTATTAACGCATCAATAGGAATGCGGCAATAATGCCAGGTTGAAACGGTAATATTGCCGACGTGTCTTATTGACCTGCTATCGGGAGATTTATAGGCTGGTTCGCGCTTCACTACACAATGTCAATCACACAAGAAAGGAGTCTTGTTATGTCAGGTATTTCACATCAGGTTTCTCGTCGGTTTTCACGCACGGTTGTTTCTGGTTGCTTCGCCCTTTTTCTGCTGGTGGTTTCGTTTGGGGTATTCGCCGCGCCGGTGGATATCAATACCGCAGACGTTAGTACCCTGGCAGCAGAGCTCAGTGGTATTGGTGCTGCCAAGGCAGCTGCGATCGTGGCTTATCGTGAATCCAATGGTCCCTTCAAACGGTTGGAAGATTTGATTCAGGTGAAAGGGATTGGTGCGAAGATCCTCGAGAAGAACCGGTCGATTCTGGTGATTCAGGGACAGGACTAACGCATTCCATTTTTATCGAACCTCTGATTAATTCTGGGACAGCGAGATTTCAGCCGCAAGATCGCGTTTCATGAATTAATCAGAGGTTTCTTAAGTGCTGCCGCAGCGTTTCGCGGTAAACGGACTCACCGGGCGGTGGGTGTCATTTGAGCGATTCCAATGGCACCTATTGCTCGGTGAGTGCATTATTTGGGAAGGAAATGATGGTTTCGATGCTCGTTTCATTGTGGAATGGTGCTACAATCTGTGGCGAAATTATTTATGTAGCGCCCATTGTAAGAAAGCCCCTGTGCCCTGAATTGCCGAAAGATTTTTTGGAAAATTGCCGTAATGACTAAAAATCCGCCCACCCACGAACAGACTTTACCATCGCCTTCACCGTCGCCTTCATCATCGCCTTTACCTCCGCATCTTTACGAAAATGCATACGAGGATGAAATTAACCTGGTGGATTTGTGGCTGGCATTAATGCGCCATCGCACATTGATTGCCGCAGTGGCAGGATTGTGTCTGTTGGCTGGGTTGCTGTTTGCGTTGCTGGTGCCGCCTAAGTTCCAATACAGCACCTCCATTGAGCTTGGCACGCGCATCAGCGGCGCGGACGTTAGTGTCATCGAGTCTCCGGAAACGCTGTTGGCGAAAATCCAGGAAAGCTATATTCCTCTGGCGCGACAACAGTATCTTACCGAGCACTCAGCAACAGGAGGTGTGCCCAAAATTGAGGCGCGTGTGCCTAAGGGCAGTCAAATAATCGTGCTGAGCAGCAAAGGCTCAGAAAGCCAGGGTGTGGATCACAAGTCAGTACAGCAGGCGGTGGTGGACATGGTGCAGCAGGATCACAATCGTATTGTGAACGTGCTGCGCAAGGAAACCGAAATCCTGCAAAACAAGGCAGTGGCCAAGCTCGAAGAATTGAAGGATGCCGCGACGTTGATCCGCGCTCGGGAAAAACGCCTGGGGGATATCTCCACACTATTGACCAGTCAGGCCAAGGGCGTGCGGAGTGATTTGGAACGCGCCAAGGTTGACCGGGCAAAGGCCATCAAACAAACCAAGGATGAATCACGGGCGTTGACCCTGATGATGCTCGACAGCGGCATGCAGCAGTACCGTCAGCGTCTGGCACAAATCGACGAACGCCTAAAGATCAAACTAGTGGATTCGCGCGATGCACTGACCAAGCAGTTAGCCGACAATCGCCGTGCGCAAACCAACCAGCAGGACACAATATCCAAACTGAAGATTCAGCTGGCTAACTTACGTGAAACACGGGCGCTGATGCCGCCCATGCGTTCCCCGGAGAAAACAGGACCGAGCGGTTCACTGATTGTTCTGTTGTCATTGGTGC
>CAZXZI010000194.1:0-3058 GCA_964645165.1 uncultured Ectothiorhodospiraceae bacterium | reverse complement strand
CAACCACCATCCCGCTGGAAAGAACCCGCGGACGTCCAGCGGTGGCCTGGAGGGCTTCGTCACAAACTACAATCCAGACGGCAGCTATGCCTGGACACATACCATGGGCGGTGCCAGCGACGATTTCGTCAATGCCCTGGCCACCAGCCAGAACGGTGACCTGTTGGTCGCAGGTAACTTCCAGGGTAGCGCAGACTTTAATCCCACAGGTGGTGGTGATGTTAAAACGGGCGGCGGGGGATTCGATCTGTTCGTCTCCCAATTCACCAGCACCACCAATACCACCTTCGGCATCAACACCGATGGAACACGCATGGTACGTTCAGATGCAACCTGTAGCACGAATAACTCGGTGCGCCAGGGCATATCAAAGGCCACGGCCGACTGGGACCCCGCCTATACGGGCGTACGCCCTGCCGGTTGGTGGTATTCCGTTACACGCCCCTATCTGAATAACAATGGCTGGGTTCAAAAACCAGACGTGCATAGCGGCTGGCAAAATAACACCGCGGCCATCGTATCTTCACCGGCCTACAATCTGAATGGTGGCACTTTTGGGGCGTACGGTTTTGGCTATCGCTATGAAAATGGCGTACAAACATACATCGGTTATGTGTGGAGCAACACGTGCAATTAAGCCAATAGATAGGTCTTTGTAAAAATATTCAGGGGGAAAAGTGTCCGTGTACAACACTAATGGCATAAAAAACCTTGGCCACTTACTGTCGATTATTGCGATAGTCTGGGTCAGCATTGCCAGTGCAACTGCGGACACCTCTCCCCCTGATATTCAAAACGTTACGCAACAAAAACAACATCCGATTGCCGCAGAAAATATTCAACAACAACTCGCCAGCATCATCAGCAATGAAAAACGCTCACTGGAGCAGCAGGGATTCATTCCGGTTTCCAATGAAGAAGCCCATTTTTACACCCTGGACAATCTTTCACGGTTATTCGGGGATGCAAGGCAGGTTACTCATGACGCAAGCTTTAAATTGTCGTCCATCAACTCGACACCGCCAATGGTTTTACAAGGCATGATTGGCTACAGCCCGACACGGGCAAACCAGATATTCACGGTAATTCGTGTCTTTCGCCAACCAAACAATGTAACCGTCGCTCTGGAAGAAACTGACTTCGTCTCTGCCGGCATGCAGGTAACGCACGCCAAGGCCTTTATGAACACCGACATTAGCGGACAACCTGGCACCATTACCTATCGTCGTTCAAGCAACGGTCTGGCGCTGATCCTGGTTTCCTGGCTGACCGATTCAAAATTACTCAAACTCTCCATGGTCGGCCCCGGCCTCACCCCGGAGGCACAAAATGTGGCGCTGACTTTAGCGCGATCCGTCACCGAGTAAACTGAACATCATTCTTTGTTTCGCAATAACCAGGCCCGCACAATGAATTCAAGCAAACTACTCGCATACAGTATTATTTTTGTCATAACCGGCGCATTCATTCTGTCATTGCGCCCAGACACCACGGAAACCATTCACCCTTCAGTACAAGAAAACATCACGCAAGATAACGGCTTCATTACACCGACGGAAACAGGAGCAACACAAAAACCCGGCGCGCCACAATCTGACGCGACTTCGGCTGAAAAAAACAATGCCAACAACCCCGAGCAATTTGTTGCTATCAAACAACCGGGCGCTACGCCGACCGACCCAGCAATGCCTCCCATGCTGGATGACCTGAATATCCCATCACCACTAAGTGTACCGTCTGAAAACTTCTAGACTTCAAGTCTTTATTTTGAAGCAATAACTGCTCTTCAAACACAAACTAGGCTGCAAGCGAAACTTGCACATACTCAACACATTTCTGGAATAAGTGGGCGGGTAAAACGTGACCGCCCTAAGGCAGGTCGCACACTTTCTATGCGGCAACCAGCAACACAGATGTGCACGAAACCATAAAACGACCGCTCCGTGAAAGCATAATTTGGCCGCTTTACTTAACTTAGCGGACATTAGACGAATAGAATCAAACTTCTGGATAATACTGGGAGGCGTCGTTAGAGCCTAAAAAAGTGGACAATCTATGCTTTTGTGCACACAGAAACTAGAAAACTAATTAAATTGGTGGGCCCGGTAGGACTTGAACCTACGACCAAGGGATTCACTCTACCCCATTATTTCTAACGGGAGCGGACTATCTCATCACCCACAGTTATTAAAAACTGCTTGGGGCGCGGGACGCTCTCTGCCTGTTATTAAGAACACTTCGGCAGTGCTTTCGCATCACCAGTTCTCAGGTAGTCTCTGCACCTTCCGGGAGTGTACCCCCGGCTTGGCTCAGGATTGCCAGCAGCACATTTCGTACTGGTAAGGTTTCCCTGAATTCATCCCGTTCATTTCATGTCTTTCGCACATGAACGCACCGTTTTGATGAGTCCCCTGCTCTAACCAACTGAGCTACAGGCCCAAACGCATGAGATTTTAGCATCTTTATTGGCAATCAAGAATACAACCCGGAGCGCATTTTGCGACATTTCCCCCTAAGCCAGCATCGCAGAGGGAAATGCAAAAATACGTTAGGAAGAACCCGATGAAGATTGCTCGGAATTTTCTGCATCGATAAAGCTGCGCAGGTTATCCGAACGGCTGGGATGACGCAGCTTGCGCAGGGCCTTGGCTTCGATCTGACGAATACGCTCACGGGTCACATCAAACTGCTTGCCCACCTCTTCCAGCGTGTGGTCGGTGTTCATGTCGATACCGAAGCGCATGCGCAGCACCTTGGCTTCGCGGGCGGTGAGGCCATCGAGCACGTCCAACGTGGCCTCGCGTAGCCCTTCGAAAGTGGCGGAGTTCATGGGCGATAGCAGGTTGGCGTCTTCGATGAAATCACCCAGGCGTGAATCTTCGTCATCACCGATGGGGGTTTCCATGGAGATGGGCTCTTTGGCGATCTTCAGCACCTTGCGTACCTTGTCTTCGGGCATTTCCATGCGTTCCGACAATTCTTCCGGCGTGGGTTCACGACCCATTTCCTGCAACATTTGCCGCGCAATACGATTGAGCTTGTTAATGGTCTCGATCAT
>CAZXZI010000193.1:0-3518 GCA_964645165.1 uncultured Ectothiorhodospiraceae bacterium | reverse complement strand
CCAGCGCTGTTGGCGTTTTTCGATTGCCTTTGGTTCATAAAATTGCCATGGATTATTGAAACGCTCCAACTTGGACACATTTGTTCCTCCTGCATAGGCCTTATCGATGTCTTTTCTATTGAAGTGAACACCCAGGCCACTTTGCCTGTCGGCCAATTCCGTTATCAGGGTGCGATGGCGATCTCGCGGATAATCCAACAGGTCATTGGCGGTGCTTAGCCGGTAATCCCAGTCTTCATTTTCGTCTGCGACAAACTGTGCCGCCCAGTCCAGGGTCTGTTCCAACTCTGCTTCGCCCTGTTGATTCGCATGGGCTATGACGGCCTCGGTTACATTCGCGCGCATATACCAATCGATGTTTTTATCTGCGCAAATTTCCCTGAGCAGATTGATTATCGATGACGGTTTATTTCGTATCAGGGCCGGCCAGTAGCCGCCGAACCATTCTTGTAGGTTTTCGTCTTCTTCCCGGCACATGTCATGGATAAACGCCACTAACATGCAACCGGCTGGCTCACCGGGAATCAGCCCGAGGATCATCATGGCGTGTAAACGCAGCCACCAGTGACCGGGGATTTCATTCTCCAGTTCATCGTTGGCTTGTACGATGGGCGCCAGGGCGTCCAGCATGTGTTCACCGCGCCGTGCGCATTCGTCGATGACATTGCGCGGCACCCGGTCTTCATGTTCAATCATCATTTCGATCAATTCCGCTGGCGTACACGCGGCCAGTTTTTTGTTGTCAATCTCCGATAATTCAATCATGAAACTCATTTGTTATTTTCCTTTGTTGGGTAACGACTATTTGTCATTTTTCGTAGTTATTGAGCGTAGTTATTAAGCGCCGCTCTCAATTTCTCCGTGATCCGTTCACGCAGATCTTCGGGGCCGATAACTTCCACCTCGGAACCATATTTCAAAATATCCATCGCCAGCTCTCTCGGGTCGCTGTAGGGAATGCACAGTTCGTAACTGCCGTCACTAAAAACTTCACCTTGTTGCTGCGGGTGCCAGTGTTCGTCTGCCACCCAACGGGCGGCTTCGGGTGTGAAACGTAGCTGGGCGGTGCGTATGGATTTGCCGGCGAAGATGCCGTAGGCCTGTGCAAAGTGGTTATCCAAAGTTTTATCGCTGATTTCCCGGGCTGTTTCTTGCAGTGTTTCAACGGGGCTGAGGCGATCCAGCGAAAAGGTGCGTAACTCCTTGCGCAGGTGGCACCAGGCATCGAGATACCAGTTGCTGCGGTAGTAAACAAGCCGCTGTGGAGATACGGTACGCTCGGTAGTTTGGTCTCGTTCACGACCGTGATAGAGCAAGCCTATTTGCACACGTTGCAGTGTGGCGCTGGCAATTTGGCGAAAGTGGTCAAGGTTTGTGGGGCGTGCAGCCTGTTGAAAAATACGAATGCGTTTGGTCAGATCCGGGCTGCCCGCATGCTTTTGCTGGAGGATGTTTTCAATGCGTTGTTTGAGTGGCTGAATATGGTTACTCAACACAGCCGGCTGCAGTTGATCCAGAAGAGTGTGGGATACCAGCAAGGCATGAAGTTCTTGCGCATTAAACCACAGGCCGGGTAGCTCGTACGTTTGACCCTGCACCAGATCATAATAATAACCGTTGCGTTGCCGGTCGTATTCGATGGGGGCACCGAGCGTGTCACGCAAAACATTGCGTGCGCGCCGGGCGGTGGACTCGGAACACACCATTTTTTGTTGGAGCACATCGAGAGACAGTAGGTAGCGGTGGTTGCTCAGCAGTTGGTGTAACCGGAAAATACGGTCAAACTTGTCCATGTTTTTTCACTGCTGTCTCGTAAACATTGTATTCTTCAGAGCCTGTCCCGCGTAGCGTTTTGGATAGAGCCTGCCCCAAACAGCCTCTCACAATTCCTTTTATACAATAACGCTTACTTGGCAATGCCCTGGTTATTCACAGCGGCAGAGCCGGTGGTTTCGGTCATAAAATGACGGAAGTAAAGTTAATGAGACAGCGACCTGGAGTTATTTTTTTGGTCTATAACTTCAAAAAATGCTCCCGATAATGTTTCAACTCATTAATGGAATCCCGCGTGTCATCCAGCGCCAAATGACTGGAGTCCTTTTTAAAACTCTTGGCCATCTTCGGCGCCCAACGTGATGCCAACTCTTTCAAGCTGCTGACATCGAGATTGCGGTACATAAAAAAGTCTTCCAGCTCCGGCATGCAGCGCGCAAGGAAACGGCGATCCTGACAAATACTGTTGCCGCACATGGGTGACTTGCCCTTGGTCACGTATTGTTTGAGAAAATCGATGGTTTGCCGCTCAGCTTCGGTCTCGGTAATCGTGCTATTTTTCACCCGCTCGGTGAGACCAGAACCACCATGCTGTTTGGTATTCCACTTATCCATGCCCGACATGATCTCATCGCTTTGATGAATTGCCAGCATGGGGCCTTCCGCCAGAATATTTAGCTCACTGTCGGTAACGATGGTGGCGATCTCAATAATCAGATCATTTTGGGTATCCAGCCCGGTCATTTCCAGATCGATCCAGATGAGGTTTTTGTCGTTGGGGCTTACAGTGTCAGACATGGCTGCTCTCTTATTAGGTTATCGCATTTGCCCACGATACTAGCAGAGCTGACACGGAAATTGGCAGCAAACTGCACCAGCTGCTTTTTCGGGTATACTGAGCGCACTTTTGCTCGACGCCACGGTCTACTAAACTCTGGCATCCGACATTTTACGCCGGACAAAACCCTGAATTAAAATGGATACTCAACACATGATGACTCACATTAAATCGCTAAGTGCATTGGTTGTTATTACAGCCATGTTTTCGCTGACCCCCGTGTTGGCTGCCGAACACACACCGGACGTCGCCAACGGCAAGATCCTGGTCGGTAAAAAATGCATGGGTTGTCACGACAACCATCAATACACGCGCCCTAATCGCATTATCCACACCTTTTACGATCTGCATGCCCGGGTGGAGTTTTGTGACACGGCGTCCAAGGCCAATTTCTCCGCCGATGACATCAACGACGTGGTGGAATACCTCAACACAGCCTTTTACAAGTTCAAAAAGTAACCGGTAAGAAATATGTCCGGACTGACCGCCAAAACCTGCAAGCCCTGCGAAGGCGGCGTTAAGCCGTTGAGTGCCGACGAAGCCGCTGACATGCTGGGGCAACTAAGCAACTGGGCACTTGATGAAAACAGCAAAACCCTCCAACAGGATTTTCGCTTCAAAAATTATTACCAGACCATGGCTTTTGTGAACGCCGTGGCCTGGGTTGCGCATCAGGAAGATCACCACCCCGACCTGGAAGTGGGCTACAACCATTGCCTGATCCACTACAGCACTCACGCCATTGGCGGGCTGTCCGAAAACGACTTCATCTGTGCGGCCAAAATCGACGCGCTGCTCGCTGCCAACACCCCCACCTGATTTCCATGTTTTCTGCTCCCCAGCTCGAGGCCCATGGCCAAGCGTAAACTCACTCGCCGCCAGGAATGGCGTGCGGAGAAAATTCAGG
>CAZXZI010000192.1:0-3536 GCA_964645165.1 uncultured Ectothiorhodospiraceae bacterium | reverse complement strand
GGCCTCTTTCTTTGCTGCAGCTTTAGCAACGGCCTCTGCCCTAAGTCGCGCTACTTTTTTCGCTTTTGCCTTGGCAGCCGCTGCTGCTTTTATTTGAGCTTCTTTTTCCGCTTTTGCTTTAGCCGCAGCTTCCGCCCTAGCGGCAACTTTAACTCTAGCCTCTTCAGCCGCCTGAGTCTCCGCTACCAGTTGTGCCTTGGCAGCAGCCTCTTGTCTCGCCCTGGCTGCAGCCAACGCTTGAGCTTCGATCTCGGCTTTTGCTTCCGCGATTGCCTTGATTCTGGCCTCTTCCTCGACCTTGGTCGCTAATTCGGCTTGTGCCACAGCACGTGCCTCTGCCTCTGCCTCTGCTTTTGCTTTTGCGGTCGCTAGCGCCATAGCTTCGTCTTCCACAACTTGCGAATCGGTGGCCTCTGCCGTTGTATCTGTACCAACAGGCTCAGCCAGCAATGCAACAGCCGGCGTTTCAACAATGGTGGACTTTTCCTGCTCAGCAACCGCCAAGTCTGGTGAGACAGTCTCTGTGGTTTTAACTTGCGTCAAATACAATAGAAAAACGATAACGGCCGCACCGGCAATCAACATCACATTGCGCGATGTCGGGGCACTGTGCTCTTCACTGGTAATGATGCCACCCGTATCCATCGCGACAGGGCGCGCTCTTCGATCTTCACTCCCTCGACCAAGATTAGGCGACAAGTCTAAATCAAGGTCTTCTACAGCGCTTTCAGCGTCATCCGGGGTTTCGTCCGTTACCCCTGGCTGTGTGGTAATCTCGGAATGACACAATCGTTCGTAGGCTTCACCAACACGTGAAGCGCCACTCTCATCGCTGCTTTTTGTGTCCTGTCGTAGCAACTTCATTAACAGGCCGTAATGTGTTTCTACCTCGGTCAGACTAGCCGTTGATGGCAAACCTAATACGCGGAAATCATCTCCACCCGGTAAAAACATGACTCGTCGAACAAAAAAGCGCACTGCCGCCCGCAGCATGGCAGGTGATATTCCCATTACGGCAATTTGGCGCATCCCCGACAACACGTGGTCATCGGCAATCGCAAGTTCCATAATGCCTCGCATGCCCTTGGGCAAAGGCTGACCAGGGTCATCGAGCCCAGGAAAACTGCGCGGCGAACGATGGAATGCCAACACCAGACGCAGGATTTTACGCAGCACCACTTCCTGGGGATCACCCGGCGCATCCGGGAGCGGTGCCGTCACTTTCGGCAGGGGTTGATTGGCTGGAGGCACTTGTGCCGCCTCAGGCGACGCTAGTGCACCTCCCTCCCTTCCGCCGGCAATAACCCGAAAACGCTCCATCTCCGCAGGCTGGCCATCGCCACTAACTTCAATTTCATCCGGCTGTGCCTGGGCGACCATTTGGTTCCAACCATCATCAGGCACAGCGAGGCCCAGGCCACCATCCTCCGGCAAACTGGTTTCAGGCAGAGGTGTGATTACCACGGGTTCTTCTGTCTTCAGTGGGTCATTTTTAAGCGGCTGATCAGTCGATGAAGCCACCTTTGATTGGGTTTTCTCAGGCTTCTCAGCCGCAGCCTGTGCGCCTTGACCAGAAGCAGGCTTTTGCTGAGCCTCCGCCGCAGACTCCGTCTCAATGGGTGTTGGATCAGAAACAACAGGGGGCTTTTCGTGTGCATTACTTCGTGGAATAGGTTCGCCTGATATCTCACTTTGTAATTCATCGGTGACATCACGCAATACATCCGCATTAATTTCATGCTGTTTCTCCAGACTGCTGAACAACAGCACACGGTCACACAGCATATTAATGCGCCGGGGTATCCCCTCAGTATATTCGTGGATGATCGCAAAAGCCTGATCAGTGAAATGCGGGTCATCTTTCCAGCCCACGCGAGCCAAACGACTCTCCACATAACTATGGCACTCATCTTCACCCAAGGCGCTGAGATGATAGTTGGCGATGACACGCTGACGGAGTTGCTCTAGATCCGGATGATCCAGCATCTGACGAAATTGCACCTGGCCCAGCAGGAACGTCTGCAACAAAGCCTTGTTGCCCACATGCAGATTCGAAAGCATGCGTAATTCTTCCAACGAACGCGCCGGTAAATTCTGCGCCTCATCCACCACCAGTAATACCTGCTTGTTCTCACGCGAACGCGCCATGAAAAAGGCTTCCAGGGTTTTCAGCAGGGCTGCCTTATCCTGCCCCTCATAACGCAAACCAAAAGAGGCCAGCACCATGCGCAGCATATCATCGGCGTCTAACTGGGTGGTCGTTAGGTGGGCAACCACCACATCGGGTTGCCCCATTTCCTGCAAAAGAATTTGTGCCAGTGTCGTTTTACCCGTACCTGGCGCACCAGTAATGACCACAAAGCCCTCGGATTGGCTCAGTCCGTAGCGCAAATAGGCCAAAGCACGTTTATGGCCACGACTGGCGAAGAAAAAACTCGGATCCGGACTCAAGCGGAAGGGTTTGGCTCGTAGGTGGTAAAAGTTCTCGTACACGCTGAATTCCCTTTTGATGATTTACTTGGCTACCTATCGGCCAACGCAACGCTCACTTCAGTCGATTCACTCAAAAATACCCACACAGAACAAAGAATGTCAGATATTAACGGAAAATTATTTTACCATTAAATTCCGGTTTTTAAAGCGGAAACTTAAGGCACAATGACCATTTTGCGGCGAAACAACCATTATCCTTGTAGGATAAATCTGAAACTAGTCCTTTCAGCGACAACCAGCACATCACCGTCGTCCTGGCGAGTCGTTTTTTGCGTGCGTATAGCTAGCGCTATAGACTACGCCTCGAATCATAAATCAGTACGCACTTACACGATTTGGAAGCCACACAATGCCTCAGAAAAAAGCCATTTTAGTCACCGGCGGCGCCGGTTACATCGGTAGTCACGTCGTCCGCCAACTCGGCGAGGCCGGCGAAACCATTGTTGTACTCGACAATCTCTCCACCGGATTCAAAGAGTCCGTACTCTACGGCGAACTGATCATTGGCGACACCGGCGACCAGGCTCTGGTGACGCAAATACTCAAAGACCACAATATTGGTTCCGTGATGCACTTTGCGGCCCATACTATTGTTCCAGAATCCGTCTCTAACCCATTGAAATATTACGGGAATAATACGTGCAATTCGCGCAGCCTGCTGGAATGTTGCTCCGCTGCCGGGGTGGAGCATTTCATCTTCTCTTCCACCGCTGCCGTGTACGGTATCCCCGAAGTCGAGCAGGTAACCGAAGACACGCCCACGAGCCCCATTAATGCCTATGGCGGCTCAAAACTGATGACCGAGCAGATGCTCAAGGATCTATCGTTTGCAACAGACCTGCGCCACGTCGCACTGCGCTATTTCAACGTCGCCGGCTCAGACCCGGAAGGACGTATTGGTCAATCCACTGTGGGCGCCACCCTGCTCATCAAAGTTGCCTGCGAAACGGCCATCGGTAAACGCGATAAAATCTCTATCTTCGGCACCGACTACCCTACTCCCGACGGCACCGGCATCCGCGACTATATCCACGTGGAAGATC
>CAZXZI010000191.1:0-3543 GCA_964645165.1 uncultured Ectothiorhodospiraceae bacterium | reverse complement strand
GTACACCACGGGGTGATCCGATTTGCCGGATGGAAATGTGCGGTTACGCCAGTGGCGCGGTGAACGTCCATGGGTGGCGTCATTGAACTTTTTATACTGTAAGTTCGTCACTTCAAATTGATCAATAAAATATGCGGGTAGATTCACCGTGTGTTGCGGTCCTTCATCGGGTAAACGGGAATTACTCCCCATAATAAATTCACCCGCAGGAATCAGAATCATTTTGTTGGGTGCATCACCTAACCGCGAGCCTTGTGTGTACAGCGGGAAACGCATGCCGTAATTGGCCTTGCGATTCGGCACCACCGCGCGTTTTGGCTCGTCCAAACGCGTGGCTGCATCACGCACATCCTTTTGATGTTTCTTCGGCGCATGGGTGGGATTTGCCGATTCATGGCAGCTTTGACACTTGCCCAGGCTTACTGTGAGTATTTCCTGCAACTCGGCCTTGTCATCGTGGCAACGGACGCACTGGGTTTGGGAGTGTACGTAGCTTTTGGAGGTCGGCGTTGCGAAGGCAGCAGCACTAAACAACAGGCTTGTGGTTAGCACAAAAAAATTAAACAGGCGGGACATCGTCATTATCGATCAACTTCAGCTATCTTAATATCCGTCATTCCGGCGCAGGCCGGAATCTAGAACTCCATCTCATTAGCACTGGATTCCGGCCTGCGCCGGAATGACGGTGAAAAGAGGCCTAGGATAGCACAGCTCAGCTATTAACCTGATACCGACCAATGCAAATGCAGCCCTTCTTCGGCTTCTTGCGCCGCCACCTCCTGCGCCACCCAGTGTCCCACCACCGCCAGCAATTCCCCACCGGCATACATCAAAGGAATCCGCTCACGTAACCACGGCGGAATGCCTGCCTCTTGAAACAGTTTTTTCAGGGCATGGTGGCCCTCGCGACCGGCGGGGCGTAACTTTTCACCGCCCTGCCGGAAGCGAATCTCCAACCTTGCGGCCGCCAACGCCGATACTGCAATACCCTGCCCGGCCACCCGTTCGCCCCGCAAGGTACCCAAACCCGGAATCACCAATGCGTGCTGCGCATCCCACGGCAGACTCAGACCCGCATTATGTGCCGTCAAAGTAGGGCCAAGAAACAGCACATCCCGATACCGCCGAGCCTCACCCCCCGGCCAGCTCACCAGTGGCTCGCTATCCGCCGCCGCACCGATCACCTCTTCCCACACACAGTGCAATTGTGCCGCCGAAGGCGTCGGCAGGCCATGATCTCGACAATATTGATGCAGCATATTGCGCGCCCGCACCGCACCCAGATTTTGCAGCGCACTCACCGAAAAAGAACCACCACCGACTTGCACCAGTTGCACATCATCCGCCGCCGCACTCGCCAACAACCCCGTCGCCTCGGCACACAAGGTAGCCGAACGCGACAGGGTTGCTGCCATGCCGGGAAAACGCGACTTCAGTACGGGCATGATTTCGTGGCGCAAAAAGTTACGGTCAAAGCGCGTGTCACTGTTGCTTGCGTCATCAATCCACGACAAACCATTCTGCTGAGCATACTCATGCAACTCACCACGCGAATAATTCAACAACGGGCGCGCATGCCAACCTTCAGCAAACGCTGCATAACCCGGCATCGCCGCCAGACCGCGCGGGCCCGCTCCACGCAACAACTGAATCAGCAATGTTTCCGCCTGGTCATCCTGATGGTGTGCCGTCAACAAACAATCACCGGGTTGCATGAATTCACGGAAGGCCCGGTAACGCGCGGCGCGTGCCGCCGCTTCGGGACTCTCACCGGTCGCATTTTTGGCATCGACATTGATATTGTTAAACAACACACCCAACGCCTCACATTGCGTTGCACAATGTGTTGTCCACTGTCCTGCCTGATCGCTGAGGCCGTGGTTGATATGCACAGCGACAATTTTTTTTTCCTGCCGATCATCGTCTACCAATACAGCAACGCGGTGCAGCAACACATGGGAATCGAGACCACCGCTGTAGGCAACCACGAAGCGCTTAACGGTGGCGAAAAACGGCAAGTTGGAGAGTGACACGTCAGGCATCCGCGCATTATACCAGCGACAATCCGCGCATTATACCAGCGACAAATTGTACCAGCGACAAAAAGGCGGAGATACACAGTGCAACGAGGTCTAGCCCGGAATAAAGATGCCTCCCATGCGAATGGCACGGATGATGTTGAGCGTGGAATCTTCCAGGGTTTTGATGGCAGCGGAAAAATCGCCATCGGCCGCCTGTTGTTCAGCCTGGGTGCGCAACTGCCCGGCCTTTTTCAGCGGGATATTCATCAGCATGCCCAGCTTCGGATCCGCGAGTTTTTCCTTCAACACTGTGTTAATCAGGATGTTGTGGGTATCATTGCGCCTGAGTTCGTAACGATATTCATCCGCCGCCGTCTCAAAGTGCAGCTCACGCACCAGGGTTTGCCCATCGCGCATTTTAGTCAGCGAAACCTTTAGACCGAGATAGGCATCATTGAGTACCGTTCCAGCCTCGTCGAGCTTGCCGGCATCGTAAAGGGCCTGTGCCTCCTGCATCTTTTCCCGTGTGTGAGCCTCGGTCAGTGCGGCTGCCTTCGCGCCCCCCGGCTGAGCAGCGGCACTGGGTTGTTGTGCATTCTCGGTACGAATACGTTGATGGGCAGCCAACAAGGCTTCCAGTCCCTGGCGCTTTTTATTGTAGTTTTCCTGTTTCTTATCCTTAACAACCTTGCCGCCCACCAGTCGCATCGCGGTAAAGATAGCCTTCTTGGCATCATTCAGCGCTGCGGCGGCAGTCTTGTCATTGCCCTGTGCCTGAGCCGCCCTGGCCGCATCCAGACGGGTATTTGCCTCTTGTTGTAAAGCCCGCGCTTGCTGATTATCGCTCTGTAGGATTTGTTGAGCAGCTGCAGACTCGTTGAGCAGCTTCTCCACAAAGCCAATATTCTGGCCGACACCCTGTTTACTGGCATCCGCCGTGTGAATACGTCGCAACTCTTCGGCCGTGCTTATGGAACTGACAAGCAGGCAACCCAGCAACAAACTGTAAAAAGAAGTGCCTTGAAAAAACAACGTGGCTTACTTCTTAGCCGCTTTCTTGGCCGTTTTCTGTGCCTTCTTAGGCTGTGAATGGCACCGCCGACACTGTGTGACCGGGAAGGCAACAGAGCCATGACACACACCACACTTCTGCCCCAGCATAATCTCCGCCATGCTCATGGTATTGGCGCCCTTCTGCGGTTTAAAAATGTCATCATGACAATTTACGCACTCCAACCATTCCGTGTGTTGCTTATGCGGGAAGGCCACATTGGGCATGCTGCCCTTCACCTCCCGGATAATCACCAAATCCATCGACAGGGCTTCTTTGGTCGGATCGAGATAATCAAAACGCGGACTGATTGCGCCTTTCTTCATCGCCTTCGCCCAGTCCACATAATTCCCGCTGCGACTTTTCGGTAAAGGAGCAAAGGCCTCTTTCGGTTGCTGCAAAAGGCTGAGCCCGGGCACCGTGGGATCGTGAATGTCATCGTCCTTCAAGGCCGAGCCGCGATCCTTGGGT
>CAZXZI010000190.1:0-3568 GCA_964645165.1 uncultured Ectothiorhodospiraceae bacterium | reverse complement strand
GGTTGAAGAATTGCCCAACATAAAAACTATGGAGCATTGGTTGGCGGTGGAGATTTGGTTCGCGATTATTCTGTTTTGCCTTTTTTTTAGCCAGCAAATATTTCAATTGAATTTCCCGCGTGTACAGGGATTGAAAATGTCTAAAAAATTGGCGCCGGGTTTTTACGCGTTGATTGAGGAAGTACGGAAATATACAGAACGTCCTTCGATCCGGAATATTGTATTGACCGACCAATATGAATTACGTATTGAAGAAACCCCGCGTTTTGGTTACCCATTGTTGATGTCGAATACATTGGTAGTGGGCATGCCCATGTTGCAGACCTTATCGGAGGAGCAGTTTCGCGGAGAGGTGATGCGCAAGATTGGTCAATATTCCAGTGGGCGATTACGAGCGACGCATTGGATTTATCGGGCGCGTTTTCTGTGGTGCAAATATCATTATGCGTTACAAAAACGTAACCGGATTGGTGAGCTTCCGCTACGCTGGTTCTTTTCATTTTATGCGCCGCTGTTCGCAGCATTCTCTGTGCCTGCGGTGCGTCAGGATGAGTTGGCGGCGGATACGGCAGTCCTGGAGTGGATAAATGATCGGGATTATTTTGAAACACTGAAAAGCAGCACTATTGCAGAAGTATTTCTAGCCGCCCATTATTGGCGCAATGTATATCAATCTGTCCTAAAAAATCCCCAGGCTGTGAAAAGCGCATTAAAGCCCTTTGAAAAACTGGAGTACATTTCAGGTCATCTCAAATCAAAAGAGTTTCGCCGCAAGTGGTTACAGGGTGCCTTTGTGGCCGATCCGGATTATTCCCGGGCTGTTCCATCATTACGTTCTCGAATGGATAACATCGGCCAATCGAAATTACGTGATGTGCCCATTGTCGAGGAAACGGCTGCTGCCGTATGTTTGGGTGGGGCGCGAAAGAATTATGTGTCGCTTATTGACAAGCTTTGGCAGTCCACAACCTTTACACAATGGAAAGCGGAATATGATGAACGCCAGAGAAACCTTAGGGTGGTCAAAAAATTGAGCCGGAAATCTCAGAAGCAGCTGCTAGGCGTTAAGGAAATATTTCGTTATGCGAAAATGGCTAAACGGTTACGCGGTGACCCATTGCACCGCTCAATACGGAAAATAATAAAACGCAATCTAAGAAATAGTTGGTTAGTTTCTTCGTGCCGGAACATGTTGCACCGAAAAACAACCCCTGAAGCTAATGATATTTTATAAACCTTTGTACTGTGTTGACTTTGCAACCTTTGTACAGTTTCTACCGCCGTTTTTAGCCTCGTAGAGTGCTTTGTCTGCACGAATAAAGAAAGACTCTTCGCTTTCATCAGTAGTTAGTGTGGCGACACCAAAGCTGGCGGTCATTTTTACATGCTTACCTTCGCAAACACAATCCAACGATGCGACATTACGGCGAATACGCTCTGCCAGGTTTTTAACACCCTTCAAGCCCGTCTCCGGTAGCAACACCACGAATTCTTCGCCACCATAACGGAACAATTGATCGGAAATACGAATGGTGTCTTCTGCTGTGTGAGTCAGAGCTTTTAGCAGGCAATCACCAGTGATGTGTCCGTAGCTGTCGTTGATTTTTTTGAAGTGATCGACATCAAAAATAATCATACCTAACGAACGCCCGTGTCGTTGGGCGACTTCAATTTCCCGTCCCACTGCCTCGTTCAATGCGGCGCGATTCCCGGCACCGGTCAACGCATCTTTGTGCGCTGCGCGAACGGCTTCCTGATAGAGTAGGGCATTGCGCAGCGGATAAAGTAGGACGTTTATCAGTTGCTCGATTTCTTGGGTTTCTTTTTCACTAAATTTACATTTTCGCGACAACACAAGTTTACCGAGGTGTTCATTTTGCAGCATGAGCTGGTAATTGAGCCGGTTGCGCGCATTTTTTCCCGTGGAAAAGGCGCAGTTTTTTTCCTCGTTGGTGTAACCAAGGTAATCATGTGCCACAAAGGGTTTTATCTCATCGCTGAAGTGACTAAGAATTTCGTTGATATCCATACTGGTTTGTAGCTGATTGGATAAATGCAGCAGATGCTCGCCCTCTGACTTTTGCTCGTGCATGTGTTGTCCGTCAAACAGGGACAACAGGCAGCCAGCTTCGGTGCGGGAGGGCAGCGTGCGTACGTTGGTAAGTTGTGGGTCAGCCATAATTGTTCTCTGTTTAGTATTTGACCACTATCTAGCGATTTCTGTGCCAGTTTTGATCAGAAATACTGAAATCGACACAAATCAATCAGTTGGCGGGGCTAATATTTCAGGGCGACGGAAAACCGTCAAAAAACCGGCAGACCGTTGCCGCAACGGCAGGTCAATATTTGGCCGGTTTAGTCTGGATTTTGTCACAAAAGCAGATTTTCTGACGCACTCAAAGGCTGGGAATCCTGAACTAAATAAATGGCTTAGGGGTTTTTACGGAAGTTGTTTGAGTGGTCTGTGGTGTAACTCGGCTGTCCGCTGGAGATGGTTTTACGCTACATGTCGGCCAGCAGAGGGCTTGGTGACCTCGATCATCCCGCTGGGCAATGATTATTGCCATCATCCGTGACAAGTCCGGGCAGTGTGCATTCTCTTGCGTACTCCAAATACTCAGGGTCTGGAATTGAGGGAAATATTTTAGGGTTTGCCGCGCATTTTCAGAAGTTGGTGTGGCAACCAGCGGCAATCTGCCGGATAGTGGCTATTCGAGACAGGCAGCGCAGATATAGAACAATGTTGCACAGCCTGCCCTGGATGATGGCCGATACTCGGAGCACTATAGAGCCCTGTATGCATACCGATGCACCTCGATTACCGATTCGCGGTTTCTCTATTGCCATTACCGGCTCGGGTGGCAGTGGGGCAGTGACCGCAGGCTTGATCCTCTTGGAGGCGATCGCCAAAAGCGGATTCTATGGTCTGATGGCGCGCTCTGCTGGGCCACAGATCCGCGGTGGCGAGTCCGCTAGCATGCTGCGCTTCGCGCCTGCGCCTGTTGCCTGCATGCACGATGACTTCGATTTGCTGGTGGGTTTGGACTGGCTCAACGCCGGGCGCTTCGCCGACGAGATTCCACTGACTGAAAAAAGCCTGATTCTGGCGGACCCGGCTGCGGGCGCGGTGCCCGCTTCATTTAGCAGTAGTGGCGCGGGCTCCCGTGAGATGGCCTTTAAGGATCGGGCCGCCACGGTGGAGGGCGGACGCGTCAATATGGTGGCCGTGGGGGCGGCGGCCGTACTCAGCGGCCTGCCCCGCACTGCGGTCGATGAAGCTGTGCGTGAGATTCTTGCCAGCAAAGGAGATGCCGTGATCGAGGCTGCGATCGCCTGTGTCTCCCTGGGCTATGCCATGATGCCTGCCGCAGATCCCCTCGCTCAGCACTCATTGCCCACACCATCCGCGCGGTGGAACATCAGCGGCAACGAGGCCTGCGGTCTGGGGGCCTTGCGTGGCGGGGTGCGTTTTGTGGCGGCGTATCCGATCACCCCGGCCAGCGACATACTTGAGTGGCTCGCCCCCCGTCTGGAGCTGTTGGGTGGTTCGCTGCTACAGGCCGAGGAT
>CAZXZI010000189.1:0-3602 GCA_964645165.1 uncultured Ectothiorhodospiraceae bacterium | reverse complement strand
GTTAACGCTTAAAGCCGGCTGTGGTATCGGCTACGAATTTTCCACCCTCCGTCCCAAGGGTGCGTTCGTAGCCGGCGCCGGCGCCTATACCTCCGGACCGCTGTCGTTCATGGATATCTACGACAAGATGTGCTTCACCGTGTCTTCCGCCGGTGGCCGTCGCGGCGCGCAAATGGCCACCTTCGACGTGGGTCATCCCGACGTCATGGATTTCATTCGCGCCAAGCGCGAAGACGGCCGCCTGCGCCAGTTCAACCTCTCTTTATTGGTGACACAAGAATTCATTGAGGCGGTGAAACAAGACACCGATTGGCAACTGGCCTTCCCTCTGTCGGAAAAAGAGGCCGAAGTGGACGGCATCGACATCAACGACCCGGCACAAGTCGTCTGGCGCGAATGGCCCACCCACGACAAATACATCAGCAATGACGAAGGCCTGGTGGCCTGCAAGGTGTACCGCAGCATCCATGCTCGCCGTCTGTGGGACATGATCATGACCTCCACCTACGACTTCGCCGAACCCGGTTTCATCCTCATCGACAAGGTCAACGAGATGAACAACAACTGGTTCTGCGAAAACATTCGGGCGACAAACCCTTGCGTGACAGCAGATACCCGTCTGCACACACAATACGGTCTGGTTCCTATCGGTGAATTACAGGCGGCTGGAGCAGAATTGAATGTCACCGTTGATCGTCGTGCATTGGGAGAAGAAACAAAGGGTGTGGATCAGCGTCCGGCAGTGCCTGCGTTTATCACCGCTGGCGAAGCAGACGTGTACCGTGTAGTTACTGAGGACGGCTACGAAATCAAGGCTACGGAATGGCACGATTTTTATACCGAACGCGGCAAGATCAAACTCAAAGATTTGCAGGAAGGTGACAGCTTGCTGGTGCAATCTGGTAAAGGTCAGTTTGGTCAGCAGGGCGATGCTGATCTGGGCATGTTGCTGGGACTGATTACTGGCGACGGTCACTTTACCAATCGCGGTAAAGGTAAAGAGGCAGCGATCATCAGTCTTTGGGGTGAAGATCGAGTGCTTGCACCGGTCGTCACGAATTATGTCAACAGTCTGATTGCTGATGTGTCAAAAACGTCTCGCCAATACGAGGTTACGTCCGTTGCAATACCCGCGCGAAACCAGGTATTCATCCGCTCGGTGATTCTGGCGCGAGTGCTGGAGCACTATGGATTCACGCGCAATACCAAGCTGCAAGTGCCGGAAGTAGTGTGGCGAGGTTCAGAAGAATGCGTGGTCGGTTATCTTCGCGCCCTGTTTCAGGCAGACGGTACGGTAAACGTTTCCAGCAACAGCCAGAGCTGTTCTATTCGCCTAGCTTCGAGCCACCCCGCCTTGTTAAAAGACGTGCAGCAGTTGCTGAGTAACTTCGGCGTGCTTGGCCGTATTCGTAAACGTCGTGATGCGGGCGAACGTTCCTTGCCGGATGGCAAAGGCGGTAGCAAATTATACGCTTGCAAAGCCAATCATGAACTGATTATCGATGGCCAGTCGCGCGAACAATTTATGCAGGAAATCGGCTTCTTGCTGGATAACAAAAACCACCGTTATCAGGATTGGGTGAAAGACCGTGCATTGCGCAAGACCCAGTCGTTTGTATCTAAAATCGAATCGATCACTTATGTCGGAAAAGAAACAGTGTACGACACCACGCAAGCCGATCACAACACCGTTATCTTTAATGGTCTGGTTACTGGGCAATGCGGTGAACAACCACTACCACCTTACGGCTCCTGCCTGCTGGGTTCAGTGAACCTCACCAAGTTTGTGGTGGATCCCTTCACCGACAACGCTCACTTTGACTGGGAGAAATTCCGCAAAACCGTGGGCATCTTTACCCGCATGTTAGACAACGTGGTGGAAATCAATGGCCTGCCATTAGAAGGCCAGCGCGAAGCTATCATGAACAAACGTCGTCACGGCATGGGTTACTTAGGCTTAGGCTCCACACTCACCATGATGACCATGGCCTACGGCGATGATGATTCACTGGAATTCACCGAAAAAGTCACCCGCGAACTGGCCATGGTGGGCTGGCAGACCGGTGTTGAGCTGGCGGTAGAAAAAGGCTCAGCGCCGATCATGGAAGAAGACTTCACCGTGACCGCAGAAATGCTGCGCAAACGCCCCGAGATGAGAACCGACGGCTTTAAAGTCGGCGACAGCATCAAAGGCAAAGTACTGCACGCCCGTTACAGCCGATACATGCAAAAGGTCGGCGAAGTGGATGCTGACCTTATCGAAAAAATGGCCGAGCTGGGTTGCCGCTTTACCCATCACAGCTCCATTGCACCCACCGGCACCATTTCCCTGTCGCTGGCGAACAATGCCAGCAACGGCATCGAACCCAGCTTCGCGCATCACTATTCACGCAACGTCATTCGTGAAGGCAAAAAGACCAAGGAAAAAGTGGACGTCTGTTCCTTCGAGTTGCTGGCCTATCAGAAAATGGTCAACCCCAATGCGATCCCTTTTGCGCAGGACGATAGCCAAAAACTCCCCGAGTACTTTGTTTCTGCGGATGACATCGCGCCCAAGGCGCATGTAGACGTGCAAGCGGCGGCACAAAAGTGGATTGACTCCAGCATTTCCAAAACTGCCAATGTGCCCACGGATTTCCCCTTCGAGGAATTCAAAGACATCTACATGTACGCCTACGATAAAGGCCTGAAAGGTTGCACCACCTTCCGCTTTAATCCCGAGGCCTTCCAGGGCGTATTGGTGAAAGAACAGGATCTGGAAAACACCACTTATCAATTCACGCTGGAAGATGGCAGCACGGTTGATGTCAAAGGCAACGAAGAGATTGAATACGACGGCGAAACACACACCGCCGCCAATCTTTACGATGCTCTCAAAGAAGGCTATTACGGAAAATTCTAAGGCGTGCGCCATTAAGCGTTAATTATTAACTTTATGAAAAATGCAACGGAAGGAATCGGTTGCAGGCAGGAGCAAAAAATATGGCTATCAAACTGGGCAGTAAAATCGTCGGCTACAGCGTCGCCAAAGAAGACGAAGTAAAGCCGAAAGTTAAAGCAGATGATTCAATCATCCTGGATAGTGAAGAAAGTAATGTCGTGCACATGCATGAAAAGGTCGTGCGCCCGGAAATGTTAATGGGCTCCACCTACAAAATAAAAACACCACTGTCCGAGCATTCCCTGTACCTCACCATTAATGACATGGTGCTCAACCAGGGAACCCAACACGAACTGCGCCGCCCCTTCGAGATTTTTATCAACTCGAAGAACATGGATCACTTCCAGTGGATTGTCGCCTTAACACGCATCATCTCCGCCGTGTTCCGCAAGGGTGGCGATGTCACCTTCCTGGTAGACGAACTGCGCTCCGTATTTGACCCGCGTGGTGGTTACTTTAAGAAAGGCGGTAAATACATGCCGTCACTGGTCGCCGAACTGGGCGACGCCATTGAAACCCACATGAAACTGATTGGCCTCATCAAAGATGATGAGCTGGACGAGCATCAACTGAAGCTGATGGCGGAAAAGCGCGCGCAGTTTGAAGGTGAACAGAAAAAGGCCGAGTGTGATGATGAGTCATCGAGTTTTCCGGCGGGCTC
>CAZXZI010000188.1:0-3614 GCA_964645165.1 uncultured Ectothiorhodospiraceae bacterium | reverse complement strand
CATCCCAAGGCCATGTACATTGCAGAACCGGCTGCCTATGCGCCGTTGCTGGAAACCGAAGGCCATGTGGTCGCCGACTTTGCCACGCGTCGTGAAGCCGTGTGCGCGCAAGTATTGGAAGCCGGCAAAAAGCTGGGTGGCACGGCGGTGATTGATGAAGCCTTGCTGGATGAAGTGACAGGCATGGTGGAATGGCCCAAGGCCATCGCCGGTAACTTCGAAGATCGTTATCTCGACGTGCCTGCAGAAGCGTTGATCCTCACCATGAAAACCAATCAGAAATATTTTCATGTCATCGATGCTAACGGTAAGTTGATGCCCCACTTTATTACGGTCGCCAACATCGACAGCAGTAATCCCGATGTGGTGCGCGATGGTAACGAACGCGTGGTGCGCCCACGTTTGGCCGATGCCGAATTTTTCTGGACGCAAGATCGTAAACAAAAGCTTGATACGCACATTGAAAAATTAAAAAGCATTTTGTTCCAAAAAGAATTGGGCACCTTGCATGATAAAACAGAACGTGTAGCCCAACTTGCGGGCAGTATTGCAATGAGGATATCTGCCAACAAAGAATGGGCGGAGCGTGCCGCATGGTTGGCGAAGTGTGATTTGCTGACAGAAATGGTTAACGAGTTTCCAAGCCTGCAAGGCATCATGGGTCGCTATTACGCCTCACTGGATGGTGAGGCCGAAGAAGTGGCGCTGGCGCAGGACGAGCAGTACATGCCGCGTTTTGCTGGTGATGACTTGCCTGCAACTCCAACGGGTCAGGCTGTCGCCATTGCTGATAAGCTGGATACCTTAGTGGGCATGTTTGGTATTGGCCAGCCACCCACGGGTAGCAAAGACCCGTTTGCGTTGCGGCGCTCGGCGTTGGGATTATTGCGTATTATTATTGAATGTCAGTTGCCGCTGGATTTGCCGGAGATCGCACAGCAGGCAACCAGTGCATTGGGCAAAAAGGTCACTGCGAAAAACACAGTGAGTCAGGTAGTTGAATTTATGATGGATCGCCTGCGCGCCTATTACAAAGATGTGGGTGTGTCGCCGGAAGTGTTTGAATCTGTGTTGGCGCAGCATCCGACACAGCCTTATGACTTTGATTGCCGGGTACGCGCGGTGAATCATTTCCTGACCCTGCCCGAAGCGGAGAGTCTTGCCGCCGCCAACAAACGTATTGCCAACATCCTGCGCCAGGCCGGTGAAAAAAATATCGTTGTTCCCGATGCGGCGGAAAGTGCTAAGTTGGTCGAGCCCGCAGAACAGGCATTGGCCGAGCAAATCTGCGCCATGGAAAAAATTGTGACACCGCTGTTTGATCAACAAGATTACGAACCAGCTTTGGCTAAACTCGCAGGTCTTCGAGAAACCGTGGATCAGTTTTTTGATGAGGTGATGGTCATGGCCGATGATGCTTTGCTGCGTGATAATCGCCTCGCCCTGCTCACGCAATTACAGAATCTGTTTTTACGTGTCGCCGATCTTTCGCATCTTCAGGGTTAAGCACAGGGACAAAAAGTGATGGAAAACCACGATTCCTATCAAGCCATGCTCGATGCCGTGCAGGCCTTTCACGACAAACATGATTTTAAAAACACCGGCGGTGAAGAAATGACTTACCGCATGGCGTTGATGGCCGAAGAGCTGGGTGAGATGGGCGCCTGTATCACCAAGGGTAAATCCACCGAAGCGCTGGCGGAAGAGACCGCAGACCTGTTTATCCTGCTCATCGGCACAGCCATTTCCGGGGGCTTTGACCTCAACGAGGCCTTTTGGGCGAAAATGGAAAAAATCATGCAGCGTAAATCGCGTATCGTGAATGGCCGGGTGCGGGTGTCGGAGTTTCGGGATTAGTCATTGTCGGCCAATCAAATAACCTTCTTGACAGTGTGGTAATAGCGGCTACACTTTAAACGCTGTTTGGGTATTTTTCCACCGATCCTCGAGGTAACTGGGGTCAAAAGGAGGTTGTTAATGACTTTGGCAATTTGGTTGTTCGTTCTGATATTTGGCTTTACGTTTTTATGCATGGCTGAGTCCTGATTTCCTAGCCGTTACTGTTCGAAATGACTAACCGGGGTCGCTTGGGCGGCCCCGGTTTTTTGTGTCTGCTCTACTTCTGTTAAAATACGCAGTCTCGTTTGCGGACAAACTGTAAGCTTATGAAACGCTTGATAATTTTGGATCGCGATGGCGTGATCAACAAAGATTCCGATGCCTTTATCAAGTCACCGGAAGAATTTGTGCCCCTGCCCGGCAGCCTGGAAGCCATTGCGCGGCTCAATGCCGCGGGTTTCCGGGTTGCGGTGGCTACTAATCAGTCGGGTATTGCACGAGGCTTGTTTGATTTGCAGGCGCTGGAAGCGATGCACCACAAGCTGGAAAAATTATTGGCCGAGGTGGGTGGGCATATTGACGGGATTTTTTATTGTCCGCATGCGCCGGATGCCGGTTGTGACTGCCGGAAACCCAGGCCGGGGCTGTTGCAGCAAATTGGCCGCAAGTTTGAAACTGAATTGACCGGTGTTCCAGTGATTGGAGATTCGCTGCGTGATTTGCAAAGCGCGAAGGCCGTGGATGCTTTTCCCGTTTTGGTGCGCA
The DNA here is from genome assembly GCA_964645165.1 of uncultured Ectothiorhodospiraceae bacterium. Classification (GTDB taxonomy): domain Bacteria; phylum Pseudomonadota; class Gammaproteobacteria; order SZUA-152; family SZUA-152; genus SZUA-152. Next base: position 1,010 of record CAZXZI010000188.1, on the reverse strand, counting down.
CGGGCAAGGGTGAACTCAGTCTGAGTCAGTTAACCGAAGAACCGGAACTACTGGATGTGCCGGTATTTAAAGATTTGGCCACAGTGGTGGATGCCATATTGGCGGGAACATTAAATGACTAACAGGTATTGTTGCTGATGCAGTTTGCTCGATCACTGATTTTTAGCGCAGGCATGATTTTATCGACGTTAATCGTGGCGCTGGCGCTCCTGTTATGTGCGCCGTTACCTTTTACTTTACGTTCGCACGTGGCTCGTATTTATGCTTCTTATGTCGTCGGCTCGCTGAAAATATTATGCGGCGTGGATTATCAGATCAAGGGCCGTGAAAATATCCCCGAAGGTGCGGCTATTATATTTTCCAAACATCAGTCCACCTGGGAAACTTATGCGCTGCAATTAATGTTTCCACCGCAGGTCTGGGTGCTAAAACGAGAACTGATGTGGGTACCCTTTTTTGGCTGGGGGATGGCGGCATTAAAACCCATATCTATTGACCGCTCATCTGGCCGCAAGGCAATCAAGCAAATTATCGAACAGGGAAAACAGCGTTTGGAGGCCGGCATCTGGGTGACCATTTTTCCGGAAGGTACGCGTGTAGCGCCGGGACAATTCAAACGTTGGGGAATGGGTGGCGCAATATTGGCTGAAGAGAGCGGTTACCCGATAGTGCCTGTGGCACATAATGCCGGTGAATACTGGGCAAAGCGGGTTTTTATCAAGCAGCCGGGCACGATTCAGGTAGTGATTGGCCCGGTGATTGAAGCACGCGGCAGAAAGGCTTCGGAAATAAATGCCGAAGCGGAAACGTGGGTGCGCATGACGATGGCAGAAATCAGTGCGAAAGAAAAAAATGAAACGCCAAAAGAGCGTACGAAATAGACGCCTTGTGCCGCAAACGGTATGCTAGCCGTCGTCGGCTAACAAACAAACCATTTTCACATTTTCACGCGCCTGTAGCTCAGCTGGATAGAGTACTGCCCTCCGAAGGCAGGGGTCGCGCGTTCGAAT
>CAZXZI010000187.1:0-3756 GCA_964645165.1 uncultured Ectothiorhodospiraceae bacterium | reverse complement strand
GGATCGGTGGTGTACACCCCATCCACGTCGGTATAAATCTGGCACTCATCGGCCTCTAACGCTGCGGCCAAAGCCACGGCCGTGGTATCCGAGCCGCCACGACCCAGCGTGGTGATGTTGCCGTGCTCGTCGATGCCCTGAAATCCGGCCACCACCACCACTTCCCCGGCATCCAGCGACTCACTAACGCGCTGCTTGTCGATATTTTTAATGCGCGCCTTGTTGTGCGCGTCGTCCGTGCGAATGTGCACCTGCCCGCCCGTAAACGAACGGGCAGCAATACCGCGTTGTTTCAGCGCCATGGTTAACAGGGCAATCGTCACCTGTTCACCCGTGGATAGCAGCACATCCAGTTCGCGACAATCCGGTTGCTGTTGCAATGCAGTCGCAAGCTCCATTAAGCGATTGGTTTCACCGCTCATTGCAGAAACCACTACTACTAGCTGGGTTCCGCTCGCACTGAACGCAGCAATTTTATCCGCCACGTGTTCGATGCGCTCCACTGAGCCCACCGAAGTGCCGCCGTATTTTTGTACAATCAGCGCCATTTTGGCAGCTCACTGTAAAGATGTAAATTAGACACTACTTTACTCGCTTGAAGGATATTGTAGGACAATTCCTACACAATAGACAAGAAATTCATTGTATAAGCCAATTATGCCCAGTTTTGGTGCGGTATGGGCTTTTGACGCATAATCTGCTGCTCAATTCGCAGCCAACTGCGATTTCACCCAGTCTGGCACCGCTTGCAACGCGGCTTCCAGTCCTGACGGGTCTTTACCCCCCGCCATCGCCATATCTGGCCGACCGCCGCCCTTACCGCCTAATTGCTGAGCAACGCTATTCACCAAATCACCCGCACGAAGACGCTTAGTTTCATCTTTAGTGACGCCTGCCGCCAGACTCCACTTGTCACCATCCACCGTGGCCAGCAATATAGCAGCAGCACCCAGCTTGTTTTTTAACTGATCCACAGTGTCACGCAAAGACTTAGCATCACCACCTTCCAGCTTGGCCGCCAGCACTTTAATGCCACCGATCTCCACCGCCTGCGTAGCCAAATCACCACCCTGAGTGCTCGCCAGTTTCGACTTGAGCTGTTCCAGTTCTTTTTCCAAACCGCGACTGCGTTCGATGAGCTGTTGTACTTTCGCTTCCACAGTACTGCTATCCGCTTTTAACAGACCCGCAATCTGCGCCAAATTCTTTTCCGTCTCGCCGATATAGCGCAGCGCACGCTCGCCGGCCACCGCTTCGATTCGACGCACACCGGCGGCCACACCACTTTCGGAAGTAATTTTAAACAGACCAATATCACCGGTACGTTTAACGTGCGTACCGCCACACAATTCCACGGAAAAATCGCCCATGCTTAACACGCGCACCACATCGCCGTACTTTTCGCCGAACAAGGCCATGGCGCCGGAAGCCACCGCTTCATCCTGTGACATGAGTTTTGTTTCAACAGGTACGTTGCACCGAATCTCTGTATTAACCAGTGCTTCGATCTCCGCCAGTTGTTCAGGCGTGATCGCTTCAAAATGAGAGAAATCAAAACGCAGACGCTCCGCTTCCACCAGCGAACCTTTTTGCTGAACGTCATCGCCCAATACTTGACGCAGCGCGGCATGTAACAAATGCGTTGAGGAATGATTACAGGCCGTATCCTGTCGACTTTGTGCATCCACTTCTGCCTCAGCACTGCCGCCCACAGCCACGCTACCGGACTCCACTGTTACGCGGTGTAAAAAAATATTGCCATGCTTTTGCGTATCCAACACCTTCAGCTGTGCATCGCCCACGGTTAACAAACCGTGATCACCCGCCTGCCCGCCAGACTCGGCATAAAAAGGAGTACGATCCAATTGCAACAAACCTTCACTTCCAGCAGCCAATTGCTCAGTCTCAGCACCTTCATGAAACAGCGCTACAATCTTGCCGCTATCTTGTAAGTGATCGTAGCCAGTGAATTCTGTCTGTCCTCTAAGCACCAGACCATGTCCACTCACCGCAGCACCAAAATTACTCGCCGCACGCGCACGTTCGCGCTGCGCATCCATTGCCGCTTCGAAGCCCGGCATATCTAACATCAGCCCACGCTCACGCACAACGTCAGCAGTAAGGTCAACCGGAAAACCGTAAGTGTCATAAAGCTTAAATGCAGCATCGCCAGAAAATACTGGCGCATCCGTTAACACTTCATTTTCCCCGCGCAAGCCTCTGTCGCTTTGGGAAACAGAAAAGACACCAATAGCCCTCTTAATTTCTTCTTCCAGAATTTTCATCCCATGATCCAGCGTTTCAGCAAAACGTTCTTCTTCCTGCTTCAACACGCGCTCTACTTGCGGTTGGGCTTTTACTAATTCAGGATAGGCATCACCCATCACTTCGCACAGCGAAGCCACCAACTTGAAGAAAAACGGTTCGCGCAGACCTAACTTGTGGCCGTGACGAATTGCGCGACGAATAATGCGGCGCAACACATAACCACGTCCTTCGTTAGACGGCACTACGCCATCCACTACTAAAAATGAACAGGCGCGGATGTGGTCAGCAATGACTCGTAAAGAAGTGTTAGTCGTGTCTTTTTCTCCAGCCAATTTGGCAATGGCTTTGATCAAATGCTGAAACAAATCAATGTCGTAATTATTGTGCACATGCTGCAAGACTGCAGCGAGGCGCTCCAAACCCATACCGGTATCCACGGAAGGATGCGGCAACGGATTCATGGTGCCCGCAGCATCTCGATCAAATTGCATGAACACCAGATTCCATATTTCGATGTAACGATCACCATCTTCTTCCGGCGTGCCCGGTGGGCCACCAGGTACGTCTGCGCCGTGGTCATAAAAAATTTCCGAACAGGGACCGCAGGGGCCGGTATCACCCATGGACCAAAAATTATCGCTTTCGTGTTTTTTACCGCCGGGTTTGTCGCCAATACGTGATAGTCGCGCGGGATCGACGCCGATGTCTTTTAGCCAGATGTCGGCGGCTTCATCATCTTCGGAATAAACAGTGATCCACAGACGATCCGCCGGCAACTTGGCGACTTCAGTCAAAAATTCCCAGGCAAAGTGAATCGCCTCTTTTTTGAAATAATCGCCAAAACTGAAGTTGCCGAGCATTTCAAAAAAGGTGTGATGCCGCGCGGTGTAACCGACGTTTTCTAAATCGTTGTGCTTGCCGCCGGCACGTACGCAGCGTTGCGAAGAGGTCGCACGCTTGTAGTTACGTTTGTCCTGCCCGGTGAATACTTCCTTGAATTGCACCATGCCTGCATTGGTGAACAATAAGGTGGGGTCATTCACAGGCACCAGCGGACTGCTGGCCACCGGCTCATGGCCGTGCTCGCGGAAATATTCCAGAAACAGGGTGCGAATCTCTGCGCTTGTCATCTTCTTCACGGCCATAGTGCTTTCAATCTACTCCAGCGGCACGCGTCGAAATCGCGCCATCTATTTACTGTTATCCCTGTTACACATCGTCCAGCACCTCCCGAATCTGCTCGGAGGTAAATCCCCGGTACTGAAGAAAACGGGCCTGACGGGCCCGTTCTTTGAAATCCTCCGGTGGCGCATCCCCGAAGCGTTTGCAACGTACCTGCTCGGCACGAGCAAACCATCGAGAATCCCTCATATCAAGGTAAGCGGCCTGTATTTTCTCATCCACGCCGCGTTCACGCAATTCTGACTGAATACGCTGCGGGCCGCGACCATTATTCGCACGATAACGCACAAAGGCCTCGGTGAAACG
>CAZXZI010000186.1:0-3914 GCA_964645165.1 uncultured Ectothiorhodospiraceae bacterium | reverse complement strand
ATGCCCATCCGGATGTGGTCAAGGGCGTGCAGGAAACTGCCGAATCCGGCATGAGTTTCGTCGCGACTTGTGGGCTGGTAATCGATTTGGCCCGTCTGGTCGTTGTTTGTGTTGTTTGGATTGGAGGCTTGTACTATTCCGATCTTCCCGTCATAGCCTTTTGGGGGGCCCCCGGGGGCATAAAAAGGGCGGGGGGGGGGGAGAGAAATCAGGATGAGGACGATGGTTTAGAAGGCCTATTCGTCAGCGACGCTCTCTCCGCTGGCATCGTCCACTGACCACACCAGCGTGCCAATCGCCTTGAATTTTGCCACTGACATGGCGCCACGTTTGGCGCGCTTTTCTGAAGTCTCTTCTGAAGCCTCAAACAGCACCTTGTGATCGGCTTCGTAAATCTCTTGCGCCTCGTAGTCTTCATTCATGAGAATCAGCATCACACTGTCCCAATCCTGTTCCATTTTGATCTGCCCAATGCGCTGGCCGCTCTTTTTGTCATTAAAAATCGTGCGACCCTTGATTTGGATATATTTGCCCTCGCGCTTACCGGTACCGATGGCATCGTAGCCGCCAGCGCCTGGCTCAGCCGGTACCAGCTTCATCAGCCGGATCACATCGTGGGTGGCGATTTCATTACTGATACCCAGCGCCTGCCCCGTGGCGCGGCGATAATCAGCCGCTAGCTTGCGAGCCTCGTGCATCAATTTGTCTACGTCGTATACGGCCATTGAACGTGCTATCTCGAAGTGGATTTCATCAGCAAAAAATATTCTGTATATCTAACCCTATTTGCCGCCATTTTGGAAGTCACCATGGGGGAAGCAGGCAAACTAAGCGGCTGAATAATCAGTTGAATTGTTCGGCCAACTAAAATCTGCGAGTGAGTTGCGAGTCACCTATTTCTGGCGACGGCCTACTGATGCTTAACCCCAAGGTCATAATCCTTTTTATAAACCATCCACTTTGCACTGGTGTACTGCGGAGAGGTCAGGCTGTGGGGCTCACGCACAACCTCCGATTCAATGCCGATGAGGCTAGACACAAAGTGGAAGTCATTGTTCAGCGAGAAGGGCTGATTGTGGTTGGCTTGCATCGCACTAAAATCAGCTGGGCGTGATTGTCGGTATTGCGCAGACATCCAGGTAATAAAAGGAATTTCCACCATATTTGGCGTTACAGACTCTGGCCCATGACCGACAAAACCCCTGTTATCAAAAACTTCCTCACCATGATCAGAAAAGAACAATGCGGCAGACACTTGCTTGGCAGAGACGTTCTTCAGCGTGTTGATCATCGAGACAACCACATGGTCGGTGTACAACACCGAATTGTCGTAGCTATTAATGTATTCCACCTGGCGTGAGGATAAATTTTCCTGGTGGCCACTTTCAGGCTGGTCTGTAAATTTTTCAAATGCCTCGGGGTATCGGTTTTGGTACTGCAGGTGACTGCCCATCAAATGCACGAAAATAACCTTGTGCTCAGCATTATCGTTTAAGGCCTTTTTAAGGTAAGGCAACATGAATCCATCAAAGCGCCTGACCTCCACCCCGTGGTAATCGTTGCTGATGTAATGGGTTTCATCGGCCATGTTGGCAATAGCCGAAATAGTAGAACGCAGCGGCTGCTGATTGGATATCCACCAGGTTTTAAAACCGGCCTTGTTGGCGATATCAACCATGCTTAAAGCCTTGCCTACTGGCATTTTATTATCATTATTGACTTGCGTCAGCGCACGCCGCAGCGAGGGTTGGGTTTGTACAAAATTGCTAATGGTGTTCGTCTGCACAGTCAATTCATCAGACAGCTTGGCAAGTTCCGGTGTCGTGTTACGGGCGTAGCCGTACACGCCCATGTGCTTTCTGGACAATGACTCGCCGATAATAATCAGATAGGTCTGTTTTTTATTAGCCTGCTTTAAAGCCGCCAGCACGGGTGAATTATTCACAAATAGCCGACGAGCCTCGATCTCTTTTGCCACATTATCATAGCCGGCAAAATACTGCGGCAGGGTACCGGCGAATCCAGGGATTGTGTCGTAATACTTATGCAGGACACCGATACGCTGAATCAGCACAGCCAACATCACGGCGCCCAGTCCAATAATGATTTTTCTGCTAGCCGATTTTTCTCGGGTATTTTACTTCTTTTCAGCAGATACAGACTCCCTACAAGATAAAAACCATAAGAGACAGGTTTTCAAACGAGGCATAGGTTTGTAGAAACCCGGCCGCTTCCTGATGATCAGTGAGTGCCATGGCCTCGAAACTAGCCGTGGTAAACACACCGCCAAAGGTGGTGGCATATAAACTATCCATGCAGCCAGAAACAAGAAATACGCTTAACAATAAGTAGGGAATTAGTTTGCTACGAGACAAGGCAATGATTGCCAAAATAAGGATGAACCAGCCGACCCTTGAATTCAGTTACGACTCTCGGACAAAATCAGAATAGTTAAACTCAATAAGCAGTGGGAAAAACAAAACAAAAAAGATGGCAAATACCGGGTGTTCCAGGATTGGAGTGGTTTTGCGGTGTAGGCTTCGCATGGATCGATTGGTGGCGTGGGATATTTTGTAATTGAAACGACACTTATTATGCCCTAAATCGCCACCAGTTACCCTGCTGCAGCTCTTCGCGCGGCTTCAATGAGTTCAGCATTCTGCTGTTTGAGTGCTTCATCATCTTTCGCCAAAGCATTGGATTTCTCCGCCAGACTCTCGGCCATGCCGTAACGCCCCTGTTGCAGGCGAATTTTTGCCAGTCGGTGCCAGAGCTGTGCATTACGCGGTTCAATACGCAACCCGCGCTCCAACAGTGCAGCCGCCCGTTCCCAGTGAGCTTGTCGTTGCTCAGCCTCAGCCTTGGCCAGCAGAGTGTTCACGGCACGTCCTGCATCCTGGGTGGTGCCGATGCCTTCATCCTGACTAAGCAACTTGGATGAACCACTAGCGCAACCGACTAAAAGCAGCACAGTTAGCCACAAGACCAGTGTTATTTCCCAGGCATATGCATCGCGCCTATTTTCATTCGCATGATCAATCATCTTGGCTATTCATCTTTGTTATTCATCCAATACACCGAGTTCACAGGCACTTTGTGCTTTAGGTTGGGTGCCTGCCACAAAGGGTAACGCTAACGCCGAGGGGCAGTCATCATCACTCAGCAAGCCATTGCGGCGATCAATCCAGGTACTTTCAACCCCTACCGGTAATTCGTCAGTCAGACTGTGCACATCCAAGCGAGAAAGTATATCACCCCACACCCGCAATGCCCCACGAGAGCCGGTTAGTCCGGCAGGTCGATTATCATCCAGTCCCACCCACACCGCAGCGACATGGGTATCACTGAAACCTGCAAACCAGCTATCGCGCAATTCATCACTGGTGCCGGTTTTACCAGCGACCGCTAGCCCTTCCGGCAAGGAAGTCTTCAAGTACCGCCCCGTCCCTTCCTGGGTGACTACGCGCAACGCACTGTTGAGCAAATACACGGGCTTGTTTGCAAAGACGCGGGTCACTGACAACGGGTAACGTTGCAAAGGTTCTCCGTTCGCCGTCAACACGGCACGAATCGCACGCAGCGGGGTACGAAAACCACCGGCCGCTAATGTGTGATACATCTGCGTCACATCCAGCGGTGAAAAATTTGCAGCACCCAATAACAGTGCCGGGTATTCTGTGAGCGGACGATCCGCACCCAAACCACGCAAGGTGTCGAGCACAGCCGGCACCCCCACCGCCATGCCCAATCGCGCGGTGGCAATATTGTAAGAATGCACCAAGGCGTCCTGTAACAGTACATAATTGTGCTGTGTACCATTTTCATCAACACTAAGCTCGCCATGATTTTGATGATCAAAGTTTTTCGGCAACCAATGTTCGCCACCGCCCATATCCACATCCAGCGGGCTATTA
>CAZXZI010000185.1:0-3977 GCA_964645165.1 uncultured Ectothiorhodospiraceae bacterium | reverse complement strand
AACAGTACCCTACTCACAACTAAAAATATTGCCCAAACCACAAAATCAACCCAATAAAAAACGGAGCCCGAAGGCTCCGTTCTCTTAACTTCTGTAAAACGTTTTAAGCTAAATACGTTTTATTTGAAGTCTTTACGCAGACCAACAGTGAGCACGTTTTCCACATCGCTGGTGTCACGATAACCAGCATATACGCGAGTCATCTTGCTGAACTTGTGGATCACACCAATAGCGGTGTATGTGGTGTCATCTGTTGTGGTGTCATAGCTAGTTTGACCACCCTGAATGGCAAAGGTGTTTTTGCCCATTTTCATCTGGTAGCCCAGGAATGCAACAGTAGGTGAGGTATCCACGTTGGCAGCACTGGTGTCAGTAGTATCTTCGTACTGTAACGAGATCTTGTGCGGGCCGGTCTTGAACTGGCCACCGATCTTGGTAGCGGAGTAGGCAGTGTCATTACCTGACACACCACCGTTGAGGCGATCACCGGTATCGATATAAGCGACAAAAGCTTCAATGCCGCCCTGCTTGTATTTCAGATTCAAAGCAACCAGGCTGTCATTCTCTGAAGCGCCGTATGCAACATAAGCCGTTACAGGCCCCTTAGGAGAGCTATAACCAATCAGGTCGTTGATAAAACCATTGGTACCATAAATACCGCTGGTCATGCCGCCGTGTTTACGAGCTTCCAGTGCAGTGGTGACAAAGGGGTCATACTTCACACCACCGGCATATTTGTAAGGCGATTTCAGATTACCCAACGTGACAGTACCGAAGCTGCCCTTCAAGCCGACAAAAGAATCACGGCCGGACAGTGAACCTTTAGCGCTAGTAACAGAATTGTCTGCAGCATCAGCCTTAAATTCATACTTGGCAATACCCTTCAGGCCATTACCCAGATCTTCAGAGGCCTTGATACCAATACGGCCTTGACCGCCCGCATCCAACACATCAACACCATCGACGCTGGATTTTTTGATTTTCGTTGTAGTACCACTACCAACGATGGGAAGAGTATCAACAGAATAGTTGGCCACTTCAACTTGAGCTCGACCGTATACGGTCACACCTGCTGTGGCCGCCGCAGAGGCAACCAAAGCAGCACTAACTGCAACTGCTAATAATGATTTTTTCATGAGAGAGCGCTCTCCATAGTTATTTATAAATAGAATTATTGATTTAGTTTTCTTGTAAAGCTGTCTTGTCGACGCGAGTATTTATAGCAGCTCTATGCAGAAGTGCAACACTTTTTTGGTAAAAACTGTGACTTAAGCGTCATTGTGTTGTTCAATTACAACGAATTAGGCACCTTTGGGTGTTTATTATACAAAAATGCCAACCGACATGATGAAAATCGAACACACAGTCGCCAATAAACTAATTAACAATTTATAACAATAAGTTAGCGATAGAATGAAAGGTTAACTGTAAGATTCTTGCGCTAAACGGTCGACACCAATATACAGTCATGATCAAAAATGGTCATTTTCCGCCCAAACAATCAACCCGATAGAGCGCCAATAGCGCAACGTATTGCGCCATGGGATCGTGAACACATGCGCATTATTCACACACGATAGTGAGATTACGACCGTGGAATACAGACGGGCGGCTATCGTTACCATCCGGCGCAGTACGCTGCGCTATTACGCCCTACGGACTAATCCTTTTAAACATAAAAAAGGCCCACCGATGGCGAGCCTTTTAACTTACTACTTCAAGAATGGCTGGGAGACTAGGATTCGAACCTAGATTAGAGGCGTCAGAGGCCACTGTCCTGCCGTTAGACGATCTCCCAAGAAGGCAGGGTAAAGATACAAGATGAAAGGGGAAAGTAACAGACGCCTAATCGGAATCTTTGTGTGCCAGTTTGCCGACCAAGCCTTGTAGCATTTTGGATAGTTCGCTGGATTCTTGTACGTATTGTGCTGCTGTGTCGCGGGTGATAATGCCAGCCTCTATGCCAATGTACAGCTGCGTTCGCATTTCACCGCAGGAGCCTTTGGCAATATTGAGAAAACGAATATATTCCTTGCGAGAGCCACGCTCGTAACCTTCTGCAATATTGGAAGGCACCGACAAGGCTGAACGAAAAAGCTGATCTTTAAAACCGTAGTCTTTGCACTCGCTGAGCAGCCTGTGTATTTCAACCGACAACCGGCAACTACGTTTCCAGACTTCCAACTTCTCAAAGGCATCCATGCCCTTTTATCTTTTCCCTTGCCTCTTTTATCTGCCGTATTAACGCTTCGAGAACTGCGGACGCTTACGCGCTTTGTGCAGACCCACTTTTTTGCGTTCCACTTCACGCGCATCACGAGTCACTAAGCCAGCGCTACGCAGTGAAGGACGCAGGGTTTCGTCGTATTCCATCAACGCGCGGGTGATGCCGTGGCGAATCGCGCCGGCCTGGCCGCTGTTGCCGCCACCTTTAACGGTGATGTTGAAATCGAAGTTTTCCAGCATGTCGACCACACCCAGCGGCTGACGTACCACCATGCGCGAGGTCTCACGACCGAAATATTCATCCAGCACACTCGAGTTAACGGTGATGTTGCCGGAACCGGATTTCATGAATACCCGCGCGGTGGAGCTTTTGCGGCGGCCTGTGCTGTAATACTGTTTGTCTGCCATGATGATGTGCGTCTCGTTGAAAAACTTTTAAGTAGTTATAAGTAGTAAGAATTAAACATCCAGCGGCTTAGGCTGCTGGGCAGTGTGCTGATGCTCGGCACCGGCGTACACTTTTAATTTGCGGAACATTGCGCGGCCCAGCGGATTCTTGGGCAGCATGCCTTTTACGGCAGTTTGGATAATATGCTCAGGCTTCTCTTTGATCAGCTTGTCAAAGGTGGTGGTCTTCAGGCCGCCCACGTAACCCGTGTAATGGTGATACTGCTTAGCCGCTGCTTTGTTACCGGTAACGGTGACTTTTTCAGCATTGATCACCACGATGTAGTCACCCGTATCCACATGCGGGGTGTACTCGGGCTTGTGCTTGCCGCGCAGGCGACGGGCAATCTCGGTCGCCATACGGCCCAAGGTTTTATCGGTCGCATCGATCACGAACCAGTCACGCTTGACCTCGGCGGGTTTCGCACTAAACGTTTTCATCTGAGCTGCTACTCCAAAAAAGATCTGTCTTGAAAAGGCGCGAAATAGTAAGGTCTGGCGGGCTTGCTGTCAAGCAAGCATTAACGAATGGGTACATTATCCCGAACATAAAACTGGGCAAAAAAAAGCGGCTCTGTATTCCACATTGGGAGCACGGGAGCCGCATAAAACCACCAGAAGCAAGATATTTCTGTGGAGGAGTTGCGGATAAGCGCCTGAAACTTAACTCTTACCCACATTGCACTGTCTCTCACATCACCCGAAACCGACCAGACTCGTAATATTACTGGTATTACCAAACCTGACTCATTGTTCCGGAACAGCCCGTCGTCACCGGCGAACTGCGAGACAATGTTAGGTCATTAGTAATTTTGAGTCAATCAACAGAAAATTCTGGGCAAAGTGATTAACCACGCGAACGTGGTTCATTATTCAGCACTCCAGGCAGCAAAAATTTGTTCGCGCAGATCTATCAGGCGTCTGTGGAAAAAATGTCCCGCACCCTCCAGCCAGCAGTACTGCGGCGTATTGGCCTGCTGCCGCACCCATGCAGACACCTGTGCTGGGTCGACAACCTCGTCAGCACTGCCCTGAATCACCACCCACGGAATCGTCACACCGCCCTCTGCCGGAAAATCAAACATCGCCACCGGCGGCGCCACCAGCAACAAACGCTGAGCATCCACCCGCGCCTGACCGCTCAGCGCCACAAAGGCGCCGAAGGAGAATCCGGCCAGCCACAGCGGCGCTTCTGGATGGCGGGTACGCAGCCAATCCACCGCCGCTTGAAGATCATCCACCTCACCCACGCCGTGATCAAACTCGCCCGGCGATTCCCCCACGCCGCGAAAATTAAAACGCAG
>CAZXZI010000184.1:0-3990 GCA_964645165.1 uncultured Ectothiorhodospiraceae bacterium | reverse complement strand
GATTCAACTCGGCAATGCGCTTGGAAACAATCTGGCCGATTTCGTGCTCGTAGCGATCAATGGGGTGGCCGGTGAGGTACAGACCGAGGGTTTCTTTTTCGCCGGTGAGGCGGGTTTCGTCATCCCAATCTTTGGCGATGATAAACTGCCCTGCCTCTTCTTCCGCCTGGGGCTCGGCCACACCGAACATATCGTCCTGCCCGCTGGCGAGATTCTTATGGTGCTGGTCGGCGCGGTGCACGGCGGATTCCAGGGTGGCCATCAAGGTTGCCCGATTTGACCACAGATTTTCTGCTTGCTGGTCAGGACCAAGTTCATCCATTGCACCGCAACGAATTAAGCCTTCCAGCGTGCGCTTGTTGGCCTTTTTCAGGTCGATGCGCTGGCAGAAATCGAATAAATCCTTGAACGGCCCATCCTGCTCCCGGCTGCTGATAATGCCTTCGATAGCACCCTCGCCCACGCCCTTCACCGCGCCGAGGCCGTAAAAAATCGCGTCGTCGTCTTTCATGGTGAATTTGTAGTGGCAGGCGTTGACGTTGGGAGACACCACCTCCAAACCCATTTCACGGGCGTCCTCGATCAGCGTCACGACCTTGTCGGTATTGTCCATGTCCGCGGACATAACCGCTGCCATAAACGCCGCCGGGAAATGCGCTTTGAGCCACGCGGTTTGGTACGACACCAGCGCATATGCCGCCGAGTGAGATTTGTTGAAACCGTAACCGGCAAACTTCTCCATCAAATCGAAAATGTAGGTCGCGGTCTTTTCTTCGACGCCACGTTCTAGCGCGCCTTTGGTGAATAACTCACGCTGCTTGGCCATTTCTTCGGGCTTTTTCTTGCCCATGGCACGACGTAGCATGTCGGCGCCGCCAAGGGTGTAGCCGGCCAGCACCTGGGCGATCTGCATCACCTGTTCCTGGTAGAGAATAACGCCGTAGGTGGGTTCCAAAATATGTTTGATGTCCGGGTGCGGATACTGCGCGGCCTTTTTGCCGTGCTTGACGTTGATGAAGTCATCCACCATGCCCGAGCCCAGCGGCCCCGGACGGAACAACGCCACCAGGGCGATGATTTCCTCGAAGGCATCCGGTTGCAGACGCTTGATGAGATCCTTCATGCCGCGGGATTCCAACTGGAACACCGCGGTGGTGTTGCAGGCCTTGAGCAGCGCGTAGCTGGCGGGGTCATCCAGCGGGATGGTTTCGATATCCGGACGGGCATCAATGCCCTTCTGTTTTTCGATATTGTCCAGTGCCCAGTCGATTATGGTCAGGGTACGCAGCCCCAAGAAATCGAACTTGACCAGGCCCACCGCCTCGACGTCGTCCTTGTCGAACTGACTGACCACGTTGTCGCCACCCTCTTCACAATACAGCGGGCAGAAATCGGTGAGCTTAGTGGGCGCGATAACCACGCCGCCGGCATGCTTACCGGCGTTACGCTTGAGACCTTCCAGTTTCTTCGCCATGTCGATGAGCGTGGCCACTTCCTCATCCTGCTCGTAGGCCTCACGCAGGGCTTCTTCCTGCTCAATGGCCTGATCGAGGGTGATGCCCACCTCGAAGGGGATCATCTTGGAAATGCGATCCACGAAACCGTACGGATGGCCGAACACACGTCCCACATCGCGCACCACGGCCTTGGCCGCCATGGAACCGTAGGTGATGATCTGCGAAACCTTTTCGCGGCCGTAATGCTGAGCCACATAGTCGATAACGCGATCACGCCCCTCCATGCAGAAATCCACGTCAAAGTCGGGCATCGACACGCGTTCTGGATTGAGAAAGCGCTCAAACAGCAGGTCGTAATGCAGCGGATCGAGATCAGTGATGGTCAGCGCGTAGGCCACCAGCGAACCGGCACCGGAACCACGTCCCGGCCCCACCGGCACGCCGTTGTTTTTAGCCCACTGGATAAAGTCAGCCACGATCAGGAAGTAGCCGGGGAAGCCCATCTCGATGATGACGCCCAGCTCGATTTCCAGCCGCTCGTCGTAGGGTTTGCGAATCTCGGCGAAGTCCGGCGCGTTGCGGTCAAACAACTTGTCAAACCGTGCTTCCAAGCCCTTGCGCGATTCCTGGCGGAAATACTCCGCTTCGGTGAGCCCCTCGGGAATCGGGAAATCCGGCAGGAAGTTTTTGCCCAGGGTCAACTCGACGTTACAGCGCTTGGCAATCTCAACGGTGTTTTCAAGCGCCTCGGGAATGTCGCTGAACAGCTCAGCCATTTCCTCGGGGGAGCGCAGGTATTGCTGCTCGGTGTAGTTCTTGGGCCGACGTGGGTCGTCCAGCGTACGACCGTCGTGAATGCACACCCGCGCCTCGTGGGCTTCGAAATCCCCGGCCTGCAAAAAACGCACATCGTTGGTGGCCACCACGGGCAGGTCAGACGACTGCGCCAATGCCACGGCGGCATGCAGATAATCCTCTTCCTCGGGGCGGCCAGTGCGTTGCAACTCCAGATAGTAGCGATCAGGAAACAGCCGCTGCCAACGGTCGAGGCAGGCCTGAAGGCGCTCGGTATCCTCTGCCAACAGGGCGCCCCCCACATCCCCCTCACGACCACCGGAAAGGGCAATCAGCCCCTCGCTGTGACCTTCCAGCCAGTCGGCCTTCAGAATGGGAATGCCGCGATGTTGACCCTCGGTGTACGTGCGGGCCACCAATTCGGTGAGATTCCGGTACCCGGTGTTGGTTTGGCACAGTAGCGTCAGCCGGTGAGGTTGAGTAGGCTCGTCATCATTGGCCAGCCACACATCCACGCCAATAATAGGTTTGATGCCCTGCGCCATGGCCGCGCGGTAAAATTTAACCATGGCAAACAGGTTGCTTTGGTCGGTAACGGCCACCGCCGGCATGCCTTTCTCGGCCACAGTCTTGGCCAGCGGTTTGATACGCACCATCCCATCCACCAGTGAATATTCTGTGTGCAGGCGGAGGTGGATGAAGCCGAAATTCATCGAGGGATTCTCCGGTGTCGGGGCGCAATATTCAAGACTTGACAACCACTGCTGAGAGAAAGTTTTTCATCACCCCTGGTAAAACCCCAAGCAACCTTTAACCAGCTTAGTTTGGTGAGGCTCTACCCATCTTGTTGTCCTACAGCGGCGTGCTATTCAAGCGCAGAAAAGGTAGGCGAAGCGCTCAATATTTCAATCCTTTTACCGATAATGACTAAATGTACTGCTCTTTATCAAAAATTAGTTAGTGGCCGCTGAAAAGGACGTCAAAAAATATCTCATGATGCAACCTACTCCCACTTATAACGTATTGAATTTTCTCGGACTTATGTTGGCACTCTTACTTATACCCAGCGCTGTTCTTGCCGGAAGACAACCCTCACTAACAGCCATCGATCCAAATGTGGATATCATTGTGCTGGCCAATCGCGGCAAAAATAATGCGTTAAAAAAATGGGAGCCCACAGCTGAATATCTGACGCAGCAAATTCCAGGCTACCAGTTCCATATCAAAGCCTTTCTCATAGGCGACATTGAGAAAGCCATCGAGAATGAACGTGCGGGCTTCACGCTCACAAACCCGGCGCTTTACGCTGAGCTTGAAGCCAAATACGGCGTTACACGCATTGCCACCCTACGTAACAAACGACTCGGCGCAGCTTACACAGAATTTGGCGCGCTAATAATCGCCCGAGCAGACAGAGACGATATTCACAGTTTGCGCAGTCTCAGTGGGAAATCTTTTATGGCTGTGCACCCGCGTGCCTTTGGTGGCTGGTGGATGACCTGGCGAAAATTAAAACAAGCCGGTATCGATCCTAAAACCGATTTCACACCAATGGCTTTTGCCAACTTTCCGCAGGACGGTGTCGTGTACGCAGTGCGAGATGGGAAAGTAGATGCTGGTACCGTGCGTACCGACATACTGGAACGCATGGCCGCTGAGGGCAAAATAAATCTCGCTGACTTTAAAGTGATTGACCCTCAGACAACTCCCGGATTCCCCTTAGCACACAGTACCCGTC
>CAZXZI010000183.1:0-4038 GCA_964645165.1 uncultured Ectothiorhodospiraceae bacterium | reverse complement strand
CCTACTGGGTTTGCGATACATCCAAGGCACCCATGCGGAACGCACCACAGGTTTAATGTGGTTGCAACGTGCGGCAGACAACGGCGACAGTGCGGCACAGGAATTTATTCTGAAAGGAAAAAAACGCGGCTGGTTCAAAGGTATTCCGTCGATTGTCGCACCCATAAAAGAAAAGTCTGCACCGCAGACAGTGGCACTGGCGCAATAACTTAGTCGTCAGAAATGCTGGCCGTTTTCAGCGGCGTCGATGGTTGCACAATCACCGGCAATCCAGCCACAAATTCCCGATCCCGCAGGTAACTTGCGGCGCGCCGGTCACCATCCTGGTTTGCCATACGCATCAAGGCCATGCCGCGTACCGAGTTGCCCTTTTCCAGAGCCATGATCGCCTCCCGGTAAGTGCAGGCCTCAGCGCGAGCTTCGCTGACCAACAACAGACTGCCTACTAAGACTGTCAGCACTAACAGCGGCAACCGATATGATCGCATTGTTATGTCCTTTACTTTAAAAACAGTCATCACGCCTCTCCAAACAAACACCACATCAACCTTGTAATATATGGCAGCCACACCGAAAACTGTCAATCTACGTTTCATGAAAACAGGAAACTACGGCGAAAAAACGGTAAACTCCGCCGCATAAAAATTACACAGACATATTGATCATGATGCAACTTATCCTCGCCTCCACTTCTCCCTACCGACGCACACTGCTGGAACGTTTGGGGCTACCTTTTGAAACCGCTGCACCGGATACCGATGAAAGTCCGTTGGAAAACGATACACCGAATGCGCTGGTAAGACGATTATCGGAAGCCAAGTCGCGCGCTATTGCCGCACAATTCCCAAACGCCTTAGTGATCGGCTCGGATCAAGTTGCCGTGCTGAACCAACAGATTTTAGGTAAACCCGGCAATCACGAAAATGCCGTGCAACAACTGCGGGCAGCAAGTGGCAAGCGGGTAGATTTCCTCACCGGCCTTTGCCTGTTGAATACCCGAACTCAAAACTGCCACGTTAAGGTCGTGCCTTATTCCGTGGTGTTTCGTGCACTCAGCGACGCACAAATTGAGCAGTATTTATTGAAGGACAAGCCTTACAACTGTGCCGGCAGTTTTAAATCAGAGGGACTGGGTATTAGTCTGTTTGAAAAAATGGAAGGTGACGACCCCAATGCGCTAATCGGTTTGCCTCTCATTGAATTAACCAACATGCTAGCGCTCGAAGGTCTCGAGGTGCTTGCGGGAAGCTATTAATCCGGCCGCATTATAGGCTGGATTAATGGTGCAGTGCACGACTGCATGGATGCAGGAGGTAGAGCGCCAGCAATAGGCGCTATTAGGCGACGTAAGGAGCAGTTGCCGAGGGGTGCACCGCCGTTGGCGATAGCCAACGTGAGCCCGCAAAACATAAGCAACTTCGCATATTTTCGCCTGTGTTTTGCAGGTGACTCAAAATGGATCAGGATGACCTATTTTAAAGCCAGGTTAATAGTGCGCGCGGTCTTGAATCAACTCATGAATCAGCGGCGTGCAAATCACGTCTATGGCCTGTTGCATTTGGCTGCCGGAAATCACCATGGTATTCGGGCGTGACATAAACGCGCCGTCGATTTTTTCTTGTAATTTCGGGAAATCATAACGCGAAGGGTCACGAAACCGGATCACCACCATGCATTCATGTGTTTCTGGAATTCCCGTCGCAATAAACGGGTTGGAGGTGTCCACCACGGGTACTCGCTGAAAATTGATATCCGTCACCGAAAATTGCGGCACAATAAAATGGATGTATTCCTGCATGCGCTCCACGATGCGCGCCGATGTAATTTCATGTGAGTAGCCTTTGGTTTGCATGTCATGGGTGATTTTCTGCATCCATTCCAGATTAACCACCGGCACCACACCAATTAACAAGTCCACATGTTGTGCCACATCAACGCCGGTGCTTTCTTCCGAGTTGCGTCGCTCACTCACCACTTTTGGGTTATGCGAGGCACTCATTTTTCGACGCGTCCAATGATCCGCAACCACCCCGCCGTGCAGGCCTTCAAAAAATAACAGATCAGATTGTTGCGGCACTTGCTGCCAATCTGTAAACGTACCGCTGGGCACATCGACATCACTGGCAACTTCTTCACTGATGTAACGCCGGAATTTTCCAGTGCCTTGTTCGCCGTAGGATGCAAACAGTGATTCCAGTAGATCGAAACGATTCACTTCTGGCCCATAGGGTGTGACGATATCGCCATTGGTTTCCGCTTTAGCCAGTACTGCCCGCATTTCATCCCGGTCATAACGGCGAAAACACTCACCATCTACAAAAGCGGCGTCGATATTTTCACGTCGAAAAATACGTGCGAAGGATTTTTTAACCATCGTAGTACCGGCACCTGACGCACCGGTAACGGCAATGATGGGATGTTTTCGTGACATGCTATCCGCCTGACTTGTTTAATGAATAAAACGGCTAACGCATTGGCGACTGTTGTGTTGCCGTTGACAAGCCAAGGCTCCCGGCCATCACATTGGCCAGGGTTACCCCGATACGATCTGCAAAGCGATCCAGATAATTCGGTCGCGGTGTGAAGTCCACAATATTTTCCACGCCAATGATTTCCCGCGCCACATAGCTGGCACTACCCAGCCCATCCACCAAACCTAACTTAACGCCTTCTTCGCCATTCCAGAACAGACCGGTAAACAGATCCGGGTCATCTGCCAGTCGATCACCACGTCCGGCCTTCACCTGATCAATAAACTGGCGATGCACCGTATCCAGCAAATTTTGCACGTGTTTCACTTCCGATTTTTTCAACGGTGAAAAGGGGTCAAGCACGCCCTTGTGTTTACCCGCCGTCATCAGGCGACGTTCCACTCCGGCTTTTTGTAATGTATCCACAAAACCAAAACCATCCATCAGCACGCCAATGGAACCAACAATACTCGCCTTGTCGGCATAAATTTCATCTGCCGCTGCGGCAATATAATAACCGCCAGAGGCGCAGATATCGGCAACCACTGCATACAATTTTATCTTCGGATATTTTTTCCGCAGGCGTTTGATTTCATCGTAAACATAACCTGCCTGCACCGGGCTGCCCCCGGGACTATTGATACGCATGATCACCGCTTTGGTATTTTTATCTTTAAACGCGGCGCGCAATCCTCCCACCAGGTTGTCGGCACTGGCCTGCGTATTGGCGGCGATCACACCCTCCAGATCGATCAATGCCGTGTGCTCACCGCTTTTAATCCCGCTTTTGCTCCAGTCGGTAGGAATGTAAAAAAAGATCACAAATAAATAGACAAAGAACAGCGATTTACAAAACACACTCCAGCGCCGACTGCGGCGTTGTTCATTAATGGCCGCAAAGGCCAAACGGTTGAGCGTGTCTTTTTCCCAGTCGCCCTCCGTCTGTTTTTTGTCGGTGGCTTCCACCGGATCACTCACCACTTCGCCATTGGTCCACGCATCGGCATCCTTCGCCGGTTCCGACGTTGCTTCAGAGGGTGTTGGTGCTTCTGTTTTTTCGTGATCGCTCATTAAGCTTACCTTTTTGTAGATCCAGGTTATCTGCCTATGCAGTATTTTTGCGCGCGGCTTCGTCGTCCAGCCATGTCGATAATTCAGTGATGGCGGACAAACACGTCAACGGCGAACATGCCATTAAGCGTTCCCGCGTGTGCACACCGTAGTCTACGCCCACTGCGGCCGTTTTTGCCGAGTTTGCCATTTGCAGATCATACTCGGTATCCCCCACCATGAGTGTCTGTTGTGCATCGACGGCCAATATTTCCATGATTTCCAGCAGCATTTGCGGATGCGGCTTTGACTGGGTTTCATCCGCACAGCGTGTTTCCACAAAATACTGCGAAAAACCGGTGCTCCGCAAAACCCGGTCCAGCCCCCGGCGACCTTTGCCAGTGGCCACCGCCAACAGATAACCGGCCTGATGCAAGGCCTGCAACACCTGCTCCGCGCCCGCAAAGGGTTCGCAGGGGTCATCGGCAAAAAAATGATAACGGTAGCGGTCAATAAT
>CAZXZI010000182.1:0-4089 GCA_964645165.1 uncultured Ectothiorhodospiraceae bacterium | reverse complement strand
CCCCCCACTGGGGGGCTTGATTCAAACTACCGGCTATGCCGGTAGTAGGTGACTTGATGCGCTCACGGGTGCCGGGTTTAAACCGAAGGTGCCTGTGCAGGCGCTTGAATTCGCGGATGGGGGTGAGCGTAATCAATGGGTCGAGAGCAAAGGTATGCAGGTTTTTTCTCTATATGACCCGGCTCAGCCAGCCATAACCATTGACCTGTTTGTTCGGTATCCCATCCCTTAATGCGGAACTCTGGTCGCGGTCTGTGATTATGGGTTTGGGCGAGCTGAGGATAAGGGTTTGTTCGGTAGACGATTTGATTACGATGAAGCGAGATGCCGGCCGTTATAAAGATCTGGCGGATATTGAGCAATTAACTAAAATCAAAAAATATGAAAAAGACTGATCAAGTAAACGAGCCTGAAGCGGTGTGGCCTGTCACCTTTGAACAGGTTGAGAATGCTCAATTGCGAGATATGTTGAAAGCGACCCCGCGCAGCGCTTGGCGTTAGCGGAAGCGTTATTGAAATTGAGTATCGAAGTACAAGGGATAAATTCGCCAGTCAAAACCTGATTTTAGTGTACTGATGGCGTAACAGAAGTTATTCCAACCCCAACTTCTTCAACCGATACCGCAGCGCCCGAAAACTCAACCCTAACAATTTCGCAGCGGCGGTTTTGTTGTGTTTGGTTTGTTCCAGGGCTTGAATGATGGCTCTCTTTTCAATTTCACCGAGATGCTCTTCAAGGCGGATCTGGCCGGAATCCATCGGGCCGGGCATGGAGGGGATGAGGCCGTTGTCGCTATCTTGCGGCAGGTGCAGGTCACGGGCGCGAATGCCGTTGTCTTCGCACAGGGTCATGGCGCGTTCGAGAATGTTCTCCAGTTCGCGTACGTTGCCGGGGAAGGGATATTGGCTGAGGGCGCGTGCGGCATCAGGAGCGAGGCTGGGTTTTTTCAACTCCATTTGCCGGGCGAGTTTACCCAGGGTGTGCTTGGTGAGTTGCGGGATATCTTCGCTACGTTCGCGTAGGGCGGGAATAGGCAATTGGATGACGTTGATGCGGTAATACAGATCCTGCCGGAAGCGGCCGTTTTCCACAAGTTTGGCCAGGTTTTTGTGGGTGGCGCTGAGGATGCGTACGTCGATGGTGGTTTCGTTGGCCTCGCCCACCGGGCGGATGGCTTTTTCCTGAATGGCGCGCAGTAGTTTGACCTGCATGTGCAGCGGCAGGTCGGCCACTTCGTCGAGAAACAGGGTGCCGCCGTCGGCGGCTTGAAACAGCCCCTCGTTGTCGGCCACGGCGCCGGTGAAGCTGCCCTTTTTATGACCGAAGAATTCGCTTTCCATGAGCTCGTCGGGAATCGCGCCGCAGTTGACGGGTACAAAAGGGCCATTGGCGCGTGGCCCCTTATTGTGAATAAGCTTGGCCACCAGCTCTTTGCCGGTGCCGGATTCGCCGCTGATGTAAATGGGTGCCTGGCTGCGCGCAACCTTGGCGATGGTGGAGCGGGTTTGTTGCATGGCCTCGGAGTCGCCTAGCAGCTCATCACGTGAACGGCGATCCAGCCGCGGGCTGTTTTCCGAAACGCGCAGTGCGGTATTTACCAGGTTGCGCAGAATCTGTAAGTCCACCGGTTTGGAGACGAAATCAAAGGCGCCGGCCTTGAGCGCCTTGATCGCCCATTCCATATTACCGTGGGCAGTAATCATCGCCACCGGAGTTTTAGGGTAGTGTTGCTGGATGTGCACCACCAGTTCTACGCCGTTGCCGTCGGGCAGCTTCATGTCGGTGAGACAGAGGTCAAAACGGTACTGCGCCAGCAGCTCGCGCGCCTGTGCCAGGTCGTTGGCGGCGCGGGTTTCGATATTCATGCGTCCCAGGGTGAGCTCCAACAGCTCACAGATGTCGGGTTCGTCGTCAACGATGAGGGCGTGGGAAGGAGGGGTCATGAGGTCTCGATGGCATCGCTGGTTTGTTCAGCATGTTTGGTTTTCTGTTCAGCGAATTCTACCCGAAAACAGGCGCCACCGGTGGGAATGGCCACATAAGTGAGCCGCGCCTGATTGCCTTCGCAGAGTTCGCGGGCGATGTACAGACCGAGTCCGGAGCCTTTGCTCTCGGTGGTAAAAAAAGGCTCAAAGATGCTGGATACCGCATCCGCAGGCACCCCCATTCCGTGGTCGATAACGTCGAGAAAAGGTTTGCGGGAATCGTTCGCAATGCCGCCGTGCAACTCTACCTTGGGTTGGCTTGGGAAGCCCTGACTGTGGCGCAGACCGTTTTGGCACAGATTCCATAACACTTGATGCAGTTGGGTGGCATCCATGTGAATGGTGCAATCGGCGGGGTCGATGTGCAGGCTGATGTCCGCCGAGTCACAACCCTGGCTTTGCACAAACTCACGCAAAAAGTTTTCCAGCCAGTCTTTCATTGGCAGGTTTTCGGGCATGGAACGATCGCGACGGCTCAATTGCAGCACGTTTTCGATGATATCGTTCACCCGCGAAGTGTTGGTGTGAATGATTTCCAGCAGGCGCTTTCCTGATGAATTGTCGGACGGGTTGTCGTCGGCGGTTTCGGCCAGCAGTTGTTCGGCGTGGCTGATAGCCCCCAACGGGTTACGAATTTCGTGGGCGATGCTGGCAGTGAGCCGCCCCAGTGAGGCTAACTTTAATTGTTGGGCCTGTTGAGCCATGCGCGCGGTGTCTTCCAAAAAGATCAACGTGCCAGCGCGCGCTTCGTTCCCCAGCGCCGTCATGCTGGGTAGCAATTCCACATTGCTGCTGCCGGGGCGGAACATGCGCGGTTCGGCATGGCCGCCACGTCGCCAATCGATGAGCTGCTCAGCCAATTCTGGAGAAATCACTTTCAGGCTCTTGTTTTGGGTATTGCCCAGCGAGGGTAGGCCCAACATGTACCACGCCGACTCATTCATCAAGCGGATGCGCAAGTTGGTATCCACCACCACAATGCCGGATTGCATGCGCTGCAACACGTGCTGATTGAGCTGTGCCAGGTTAGCCAGGTCAACCCCGCGTTGCGCGGCCAGTGCCTCACTTTCGCGGACGCGCGTTGACAGCACGTGGGCAAGAAAGGCGGTGGCGAACAGGGAGGCACCCAAAATGCCGGCCTGGGTAAAGTTCGCCATCAAACCGGGATACTGCTCCGCGAATACCTGCTCCGCAAGGATGGCGATGGCCGCGATGGCGGCAAATAAATTGGCGGCGCGACTGCTCAGTAGCAGGCTGTTGCCGGCAATGGCGACGATGAGCAGCATGCCCAATCCCGACTCAATGCCACCACTGGCACGCATGATCAGCGTCAACGCCAGTATGTCGATCACCACCAGGCCGTAAGCCAGCAAGCGAAAGCTCAGCCAACGGAACTGGATAATGAAACTGACCGCCAGTGCAATGCTCAGGTAAACAAAGCTGACCACCTGGAACAGCCCCGCATCGTAGCTGCCTAATATCGGCAAGTTATTTTTGTAATAAATGGCGGTAACAAATAATGCCGCCAGGGTGATGCGATAAAGATTGAGATAATGCAATGGGCGCCACGCCCGTTCGCTGTCGGGGCTCGGCAGAGTGCTGGTGTCTGTTTTTGAAAAAGTAGAAGAAGGCACGTTTGGTGTTGTTAGTCTGTTATGGTCGATGCGAAGACGATTCTGCGCCGTGGCACCAATATCAGAAATAGCGGCATCCCAGTGAATTGCTTCAGTTTTTTGCCGTTTGTGTCGACAGGAGTCCCAGAGCCTTGGCGCGGGTGACGCGCAACACAGTATACGGGCTCGTTCAATAGAAAGGTGAAACCGGTGAGTGAAAAGGCGCTGAAAATTCTAGCAGTGGATGATACTGAGATAAACCTCAGTTTACTGGCGCGGTTTTTCGCCAAAAAAGGCCACGAGATGATCACCGCTGCCAATGGACTGGAAGCCATTGAACGTTTTGAAAGTGAGCAACCGGATCTGATTTTGATGGATGTGATGATGCCGGTGATGGATGGTTACGACGCCACCCGTGAAATCCGCCGACGCAGTGGCGAAAAGTGGATTCCGATTATTTTTATGAGTGCCAAGGCTGCCATCGAAGATC
>CAZXZI010000181.1:0-4154 GCA_964645165.1 uncultured Ectothiorhodospiraceae bacterium | reverse complement strand
TGATTGTTTCTGTAGAGAATTCCCATGAGCTAATCACAGGCTTATCCAGGTTGCCGCGCATACCAGCATCGTTGACAGATGTGGGTTCCAGGCCAATAATTTGTGTGATCGTATTTGGGTCGAAATGATAGCCAGAGAGCCCAAAATAGGCGCGTCCTTTGTTAGATGCCACGGGTAGTGTCCTCGTCAGTAAATTATTGATATGGAAAGGATTATAGCCTGTAAGGTACACATTTACTCTATTAGCTTTTTTTAGGGTAGGTCGTTAACTATTTATTACATTTTTGTTTCAAAAGATGTAAAAATACTCAATTAGAGGTGGTTTTTGTCCATAGTTATCTTGGGTCACCGGTTGAGTTGTCTGTAGAAATAGATGACAAATAAACTAAGTTAGACGAAGGGTGTTGACGTTTGTCATCTGAAGAAAAACAAGAAAAAAAGCGAGACCCTAATATCCCATGCCTATTTTGCACCGATCCGCGTGGGGTGTCACTGCAGACTGAGCTTGCTTACAGTGCCCGCGATACCTATGGGGTGAGTCCGGGACATACCCTGGTGATTCCGCGTCGTCATGTCGAAGCGTTTTTTGATTTGACGCCCGAAGAAGTCGCAGCCTGTATGGAGTTGATAAACGAGGAAAAAAAGATTCTGGACGGAGAGTTCAATCCGGATGGCTACAATATTGGCGTTAACGTGGGGCCTGCGGCCGGGCAGAGTATCCTTCATGTCCATATTCATATGATTCCTCGCTACGAAGGTGATGTCGAGAATCCCCAAGGGGGCGTGAGGCATGTGATTCCAAGGAATGCACATTACACGCGATAGAGAGTACAATTTAGTCAGTTTAAGTGGCGAGTAGCTGACATGATTTTGAAATTCCTCGCCGTATTAACACTATTAAGGAGATACGATTATGGCTGAATTTACGAGACCTAAGGTTCCAGAAGGCGTAACAAAATATGTAACAACAACACAGAATGAGATCGTACCTGGGCAGTTTGTTATTGGTTATACCACCACCTGGAAAAGTTTCCAGAAAGAGGTTCCTTATACGACTCCCAAAAAGCCATAAATTATTAGTCGCATGTCCAAATGGGCGTGCGACTGTTCAGGCTACAGACGGGCTACAGTACTTCGCCGTTGAGTTTATGATTCTTAAGGAACCTCTGATTAATTCTGGACGAAGTAGATTGTGACCTGAAATGTTCAGATTCACCAACAGTAGGCGCTTTTAGGCGACGCAGAAGCTGGGCATTTCAGGCGCAAGATACGAGTTCATGAATTGATCAGAGGTTCCTTAAGTGAATGATTTAAAAACGCGCCCCTGTTGATCAGGCGGCGCGTTTTTTTTGTGTCGAGTATCGCGAGGCGAGTATCGAGGATTACACTCGTGAGCTCCCTAACCCCTGATAAAAGCCACCACATGATGCATATCGACACGAATGCCGACACGCGCACCAATACTGTAATCGTGGTGGCTGGGGAACAGTGACAGCACCTGGTTGCCCGAGGGCAGTGCCAGCGTGTACATCACCTCGGCACCCTTGAAGGCCTTTTGCGTGACCAGCCCGCTCAACGCACCATGCTGATCGGGCACGATATCATCCGGACGAATCAGCACTTCCACCTCGGTGTCCACCGGCCAGTTATAGGCGCGGTCGCCACGTAGTTGACCTAGTTCGGTATCCACGGTGTCGGTGGAGATCATGCTTCCCTTGAGAAAGGTGCCTTGGCCGATGAAGTCGGCAAGAAAACGATTCTGCGGTTCATGGTAAAGGTTAAATGGCGTGTCCCATTGCAGGATGCGCCCCTGATCCATCACCCCGATATGGTCGCCCAGTGCAAAGGCCTCGTCCTGATGGTGGGTGACCAAAATACCCGTGATGCCTTCCTGTTTGAGAATGTCGCGCACCTCCAGACTGAGGCGTTCGCGGGTATCCACGTCGAGATTGGAAAAAGGCTCGTCCAGCAAAATGGCCTCGGGCTGTGCAGCTAACGCCCGCGCCAGTGCCACGCGTTGCTGTTGTCCGCCAGAAAGTTCGTGCGGGAAGCGTGTCTTGAATGCTTCCAGGCCCACCATTTTAAGCATGCGCGCCACCATGCTGCGGCGTTGTGCGGCAGAGTCTTTGCGCAGGGCAAAGCCGACATTGTCCGTCACATTCAGGTGCGGAAACAGCGCGTAATCCTGAAACACCATGCCCAGGCGGCGTTTTTCCGGGGCCAGCGCGTAACCGGGGCGGGACACGGCCTTGCCGTCGATGTGGATTTCACCGTGAAAAATGGGTTCAAAACCGGCAATGGCGCGCAGCGCCGTGGTCTTGCCGCAACCACTGGGGCCCAGCAGGCACACCAACTGGCCGCGATTAATGTGCATGGACAGACCGCTAACCACGATCTGATTGCGATAGCGGCACTCGATGTCTCGAATATCCAGTAAGGGTTTCATGGTTGCAGAAAAAGGCGTTTTGCGGGCTTAGTGAGAATTATTCCCGATATGATATCAGACCAGCTGTGGTGGATGGGAAGTGTGGGGATCGTCCTCTGGACTGTCCCTTCGACAGGGAGGTCAACCAATCAAAAATTCCAACAGCGCCTTCTGCGAATGCAGGCGATTTTCTGCTTCATCCCACACCACGCTTTGTTTGCCATCGATAACGTCGGCGGCCACTTCTTCGCCACGGTGGGCAGGCAGGCAGTGCATGAACAGGGCGTCATCTTTGGCCAGCGCCATCAATTCCGGGGTGACCTGGTATTCGGCAAACGCGGCTTCGCGGGCGGCCTGCTCTTCTTCTTGGCCCATGCTCGCCCACACATCGGTGACGATTAAGTCAGCGCCCTGTGCGGCGGCGCTGGGCGACTGTAGCAATGTCGCATGGCCATTACCTGCGGCAAGGATTTTTGTATCGGGCAGATAACCTTCGGGGCTGGCTATTTGCAGTTGGAAGTCAAACTGTTTGGCGGCGTTGATGTAGGAGTGGCACATATTATTGCCGTCGCCGATCCACGCCACGGTTTTGCCTGCAATGTCGCCACGCTGTTCGAAGTAAGTTTGCATATCTGCAAGTAGTTGGCAGGGGTGGTATTCGGTGGTCAGTGCGTTAATCACCGGCACCTGTGAATGTGCGGCAAAGCGTTCAATGATGTCGTGCCCGAAGGTGCGAATCATCACCGCGTCCACCATGCGTGACAACACGCGGGCGGAATCCTCGATGGGTTCGCCACGGCCCAGTTGCGTATCTTTGGACGATAGAAAAATCGCGTGGCCGCCAAACTGTGCCATGCCGGTTTCAAAAGAAACCCGGGTGCGGGTGGAGGATTTTTCAAACACCATGCCCAGTACTTTATTTTTTAGCGGCTCAAAAACCTCGCCGGCCTTTTGCTTGGCCTTTAATACGATGGCGCGTTGAATCAGCGCGCGCAGTTCAGCACGGCTGAGATCGTTAAGAGTGAGGAAGTGTCGTATTGTCATGACTTGATTTAAGCCCCTTGCGCCAAAAATGTTTTGATCAGCGCGGAAAGTTTGTTTACCAGCTCGGTGGCTTCGTCATCACTCATTACCAACGGCGGCAGCAAACGCACTACGTTGCCCGCGGTGACGTTGATCAACAGGCCGTCGTTAAGTGCGAGGATAACCAGTTCAGCGCAGGGCCGACCGAGTTCAATCGCCAGCAACAGGCCTATGCCACGAATCTCGCTAACCCCATCCACATCGGCCAGTTGTTCGCTAAATGCTGTTAGCAGGGTGTTGCCCAGTTCTGCGGCACGATCACAGAGCTGGTTTTTTTCGAGGGTGTCGATCACGCTCAAGGCCACGCTGCACACTAGCGGGTTGCCGCCGTAAGTGGAACCGTGATTGCCGGGCCGGAAGGTCTCCGCTGCCGCACCGCGCGCCAGACAGGCACCAATAGGTACGCCGTTGCCCAGCGCTTTGGCGAGGGTCATCACGTCGGGTGTGGCGTTGTCGTGGTGCTGATGCGCAAACCACTTGCCGCTGCGACCCATGCCGGTCTGGATCTCGTCCAGTATCATCAGCCAGTTGTTGTCATCGCACAGGGCGCGAATGCCGGGCAGGTAATCGGTGGCGGGAATCTGAATGCCGCCTTCGCCCTGTACCGGTTCCACCAGCACGGCGACGACGTTGTGATTGTTTTTGG
>CAZXZI010000180.1:0-4354 GCA_964645165.1 uncultured Ectothiorhodospiraceae bacterium | reverse complement strand
CTTTGAATAAGGTATTTGACACCGTTAGCGGATAGGCCGTATCTGCTAGGCGTTCCACCATGCCAAAATCCACATTCAAAATGAGCTTGCTAGCGTTGTAACTGATGCGCCCATTTTGCGCCAATACACGCGGTGCAGGTTTACCCGCTTCAACCAGACGCAATATGGGTGCATAAAAAGCACCAGGCTGTAACTTTGTGACTCGGGCCCGCCAAATACCTTTTGCGACCGATCGTGCAGAGGCAATTTTTATCCAGCGCCGACGAGCGAGGACATAAGTTTCAAGTGTCGCCAGCACACCAACAGCATCAACTCCCTTGTCCGTCAAAATACGGGCATAGGCTTCGATCACTTTCATGATCCACCCCCTGCCTGAATGGTCAAATGTGCGACTGCGGTTCCAAGCTCAGCGGTCAACACCAGGATTGTTTTTGCTGAAAGGCCCGCATCAACAAAAAAAGTCGTTTCAGCAACACCTTCTGCATTTGTTGTCAGAAGCACATCGCTCAACTTTGTTCCAGCTCGTTTATTGGTCAGCGTTACGCCCTCTGCCGAAGACAGTTTTCTGGAGGCATCCATATTAATGTTTAACTCAATCCCCTCCCCTGCCAAAATCTCACCCGCTGAATTCATCGCCGTAATTTGTATCCTGTGACGACGCGCTGTTTCTCGTACAGAGCTAATCACCAGCAACGGCACCGGCAACCCTTCACCTGGCGGTATCGCAACAAGGCGGCCAGAAATTGTGCTGGAAATATCACGGGTTGTATTGCTACCACCTCCGCCAAGCGGATTTAATCTCAGCAACATCAAACCGCCCCCGGTCGTGACCGTTTCCATATCAACCTTCACTTCAAAATCAAGGTGGGGTAGATGATAGGACGGCATGGGCCGACCATAGGCATCCAGTGGTGGGACATCGCTTAATGCATCCTGTGCCTCACGAACACCGTCAGCTATGGAAACCAGCAATGCTTCCAATGACTCGCTAACAAAACGGCTATCATTACTCATATTCGTCACTTTTCCTCTTGTTTGCTACGTCTGGCACGTTCCCGACGAGCTTCATCTCGAGCCTCAATTCGGCGCTGTTCCTGTCGGCGTTGTAGTGCTCGCATTCGGTTGCGCGCCATCCTTTCAAAAAGATCCCCCGAACCTCCGCTCGTTGTTGAAAGCCGTTGTTGGGAGCGATCAAAATATGGCCCCGCTTTATCCATCGCACCACTGATCTGTTGCTGCCGGGTTTTCCAGAAACGATCAATTTTTTCCACTGCACGTTTTGGCGCTTCGACCATTTTAGTGTACTTGTCGATTTGTGAAGTAGCCTGGGTCAGCTTGTTGTTTATTTTTTTTAAGTCTTCCCGTTCACTGGTCAGTCCTTCTTCTGCTAATTTCTGATCCAGATCCCGCAACTGACCGGAGGCGCGATCAACAGAACCTTGTAACTGACGACCGACACGTGCAACATCGTTTAGTGGTGAGAGTCGATCACGGGCAGCATCACGCAATGAACGTCGCTGCGCATCACGATGGGAAAGCCATTGTCTGACCGAATTGCCCGGCGCACTTCTTTGTGACACCGGTTCTCTCCTGCTCGTTCTCCCTGCTGTCGCTCTATCGTTCACCCGCGCTTGTAAATTCATGCGCCGGGCTAACCATTCCCGTTCCTGTGCGCGACGCTCCGCGAAACTTGGGACGCTGTACCTCGCCGCATCGCGCGGGCTAAGTGCCTCGCCTTCGCCCGAGGCCAGGGCACTCAGGCGCGTTTCCAATGACTTGCGTTTTTCCAGAAGTGCGCCTAGGCGTGGTGATGTCTGTACCGCTTGCGCAATGGCCCCGCCTCTTTCTCCCACTGCGCGCCGACCCGAAGCGGATGTACTGTTCCTGCCAAGATCACGCCATGTTTTTCCCGCCATGATTAACCACCCGGAGTCGTGCTACTGGCCGCAAGCATGGCGCGTATGCGTTCTTCAAGAATGGCTGGCGCCGGTACCGGCACCAGTTTGGTTCGCATCAACGAACTGCCTTCTGCAGAATATTGATATTTGGAGGCGTAACTTGCACTGACTGTTGATACACGCATTTTTGCCGAAGCAGAGAAAAAACCTACTTTGCCTTTTACGCTAGCATTCACAGTGGTGCTGGAACGGGAAATATTGGTTTCTCGTGACATTGATATCGACATTTTCAGTTCGATCATGGTGTCAACAAACTGGTAAAAATTTGGGGTAAAACCCAGCTCCAGTAGACTGTAATCATTTCCGTCACCCAGTGGTACCAGCAATGTTCGATCGGGGCCGCTGGACGAAGGTGTCGGGGCACTTCCGTCCTCCGGCTCCTCATCCGGCTCGTAGCCCGCCATCATCCGTGCGATCTTCATTGATACCAAATCCAGCTCATACTGAGCTTCAGCGATGCCAACGCCCAAGGTTTTGACCATCTCAGGGAACGGTGCGTTTAACAGGTCTGTTCCTACGCTCATTATAAATTCTCCGTTTTACTAAAATAATTTTTCCACTAAGTACCAGGGGGGGTATCAAGTCCCAACTCCTGGCGTTTCTTTTCAAGACTGGCCTGTCGTCGTGCTTCCTCGTTATCCATCAGGCCACGAATGCGTTCTTCCAGTAGTGCTGGTGGTGGAACCGGGCTCAGCTTAGTACGCAGCAAGCTGGCACCTTCGGCAGTGTAGGAATATTTTGAAGCATAAGTGGCATCAACCTGTGAAGTCGCAACTTGGGAACGATTTGAGGAGCTACGCGAGGTGCCCCAGAAACTGCGTTTGCGACGATAGGCGCCGGAGCGTCGGGCATTTTTATTGGTGCTAGTGCGAGAATATTCTCGACTACGTGTAATCTTGATCGCGATTTTCACTTCAATGATGGTATCAACGAAGTGATAAAAAACCGGGCTGAACCCCAGCTCCAGCATCGACACCCGTGTTGGTACACGAATTTCTGCGTCACTGTCTTTGTCGTACCCAGGAATTTTACCGAGCACTTCACTCAGCTTGATAACATCGTCGCCCAGGGTTCCGGTCAGCGCGTCATCTACAATTGCAAAAGCATTCGCCTCCTTCATGGTCATATATTCGTAACCGAAGAAAACTCTGCTGTCATCAAATGTAGCATTGCCCTCCTCATCATAAACAGTGGTCAGGCCTCCCATCATCTCGGCAACATTGATGGAATTTTCATCCAGTTGATACTGTCCTTCAGCAATGGCAAAAGCCATCTGTCGAATCATATCGCCCATGGGTACATTCAAGAGTTCCTGTCCAATAGCAGCCATGTCCTTTCTCCTTTTTTATCCGTGTAAGTCCAGATTTTAGTTAATTGGTTTTTCGTACTGGCGTTTTAGTACCTGGCTGAAAACATCCGGCGCAGGCAACGAGACCAAACGAGCTGCGATGGAACTCGCCCCTTCCGTCGAGACAGAAAACTTTCTCGAGTAGGCAACGTCTACCGAAGCTGCAGCCATGAAGACGCCGTACTGCACGCCCACCTGCACGCCAACGGCGATAGATGTCTCGGTTGTCTCGGTCATCGTGAAACTCAGCTTGGCTTCCACCGTCGCTTCAGTGAATGAATAAAAGCTTGGCTGAAAACCGAGACTGAGCAAGTTGTAAGTTTCATCACCAATATCGACTTCAGTCTCGGACATCAGTTTTGCCACTTCAACGGAGTTGGTGTCGAGCGCATACTGCGCCTGAGCAATCGACAGCCCCAGCTTTTCGATAATTTGGGGTAAAGGTGCGGTAACCAGCGCCCGAGTAACCGAAGGTGTTTCAGCCATGAGCTTATCCTTCCCCGTCTGGTTTCAGATAATCCCGAATCGTCTCGAGAAATTGCGGTGGCGCGGGAATAGAAACCAGCCGGGCTGATATTGATGAATTCCCTGTTACGTTCATTTCAAACTGACGCGAATAGCGCACATCTAATGACGCACCAACTGCGACACTGCGATTGCCCGTATTTTGCCTGGTCAGATTGGAAGAGCGGCTACGTGAAAACTGTTCGGTCACCGTTACCCCGCTTGAACCCGACAAACTGATTTGACGCTGCTCAGCAGTCACAAGCGTGAGTCGAAATTTGTCACCATCCTTCGTTACTGTCACCACATTAACTGCGGAGGATGCTTTAAGACCCGCACTACTATTACCGTTGATATCATCAGTAAGATTTTTGGCATAGGCTTCCGGGCTGCCTGATGCAAAGCCGCCAACGGTCTCACCACTAAACGGAAAATCTGTACCTTCAATCGTTGTTTTCTTTCCGGACAAACTAAGAGTAGTCGGCCTGTATAAATAAATGAAACCATTCTCAGCACTACTGTCGCCAATTTTATCGGGAGTAAC
>CAZXZI010000179.1:0-4368 GCA_964645165.1 uncultured Ectothiorhodospiraceae bacterium | reverse complement strand
CGGCAGCAATGAGTCGTCTGCGTAAGGAATACCTGTCATTTGATGCGCAGGCGCTCCACCACCCGTCCGTGTTGCAGATGCTCCTCCACAATCTCGTCGATGTCATCCTTGTCCACATAGGTGTACCAAACATCATCGGGGTACACCACGGCCACCGGCCCCAGTTCGCAGCGATTGAGACAACCTGCCGTGTTCACCCGCACCTTGCCAGCCTGCCCGGCGATGCCCAACTCTTTGCTGCGCTGTTTGGCGTAATCGCGCAAGGCCTGTGCGCCGTGCTGCTGGCAACAGGCGCTGCCGTCGTCACGCTGGTTGGTGCAAAAAAAGATGTGCCGCAGATAATAGGTCATGACGGCAGGGTAAAGGGGAAAGAGGAAGGAGGAAAGAGTAAAAACGCAGATCCGTTTTATCCTCTTGGGGGAGAGGGTTAGGGTGATGGGCATCTGTCGAGCAAATAAACGCTGCCACGCAACACACCTCTCGCCTAAAGCGCCTACTGTCGGCATCCCAGCCTTCTCCCCTTCAAAGGGGAGAAGGAGCAGTCTGCGGTAGCTCCCCCTTTCCTCTTTTCCCTTTTCTCTTTACCCTGCCGCTCCATGAACCTAATCGAAGAACTCGACCGCTGCGTAATGTGCGGCATGTGCTCCCAGCACTGCCCCACCTATTCGCTCAGCGCCAATGAAAACGAATCTCCGCGGGGACGCATTGCGCTGATTGCTGCACTCAATTCAGGTCAGATCAACGCCGACTCCACCGTGCAAACGCATCTCGAACACTGTACCGGCTGCCGTGCCTGCGAGGCCTATTGTCCCTCCGGGGTGCGCTTCGGTGCGATTATGGATGAGGCCAAAACCTTCCTGCCGCGCCACCCTGTAGCGTCGATGCCCACCGCACAAACCACTCGCTGGCTACGGCTCTACCAACGCACGGGACTACAAAAAATCACCCGTGCCAGTGGCCTGCTCAAACCGCTAGGCTTGGCGCAAAAAGAAAATCTACTACCCCGCATTCCCGACACGCCCCATTGGCAGGATTTTTATCCCGCCAACCCGGAGACTCCGACGCGCGGCGATGTCGCCCTGTTCACCGGCTGCATCGCCAACACTTTCGACCGCGAAGCGCTGGACGCCAGCCGTCGCCTCCTCAACGCACTGGGCTACGGCGTTCACGTGCCTCCCAGCCAGGGTTGCTGTGGTGCCCTCGCCCTGCACAGCGGCCAAACAAAGGAAGCAGCTACCCTCGCGCAGCAAAACCTCGACGCCTTCGCACAGCTGGACGTGCAAGCCATCGTGCACACCGCCAGCGGCTGCACCGCTACCCTCAGTGAATATGCGCAGCGATTACCTGAAGCCGAAGCATTCACACATAAAATAAAAGACATCAGTCAGTTTCTTGGCGAGGTCGAATGGCCTACCGATCTAAGCATTTCGCCATTAGCAAAGACCATCGCCCTGCACACACCTTGCAGTCTGCAAAACGTACTTCATCAAGCCGACGCTCCTCGCCATCTACTACAACGCATCCCCCAACTGGAAGTAGCATCTCTGGCGAAAACCACCCACTGCTGCGGTGGTGCAGGCCAGTACATGTTGGAGCAAGTAAATTTTTCCCAGCAACTGCGCGAACAAACACTGGATGCACTGCACGACATCGAAACCCAACAGCAAATAGACATTCTGGCAACCAGCAACCTTGGCTGCGCACTCCATCTTGCTGCTGGGCTGCGTGAGCGTGGGCAGTCGATCAACCTTACCCACCCAATAGTGTTGCTGGCCAAACAAATGAAACTCATGCCACGCTGAAGCGCCGGATCAGCATCGGCCAATAAGACGGGGTCGTAAGGTGGGCACCGCCCACCATTGGTGAACTGTTTAAGACCGCAATGGTGGGCGGCGCCCACCCTACGCGCTAAGGATTGAGGACTGAGGACTAAGTAAAAGTGACAACTCTCGATCCCGCGCACTCAGTACTCAGCCCTTAAAAAACTGGACACACTTCACACGCAGAACACGCTAAACTCCCCCTATGGACAAACCCAACGACACACACCGCCACTATTCCCCGCTGGATCACCTCCTCATAAGCGTAGACGTGGGCGTGCGCACCCTGTTCGGCCAACCCAAAATCACCGAACGGAACAATCCCGCACAACATCAAAGTGAAGCAGAACTCAGCGACAGCGAACGCCAACTGGCCGGTCGGCTAATGCGCATCAACCACGCCGGCGAGGTGGCCGCACAAGGTTTGTATCAGGGACAAGCGCTGACCGCGCGCCTGCCGCAAGTCCGCCTGCAAATGGAACGCGCCGCGCTGGAAGAAAGTGATCATCTCGACTGGTGTGAAAAACGCGCCAAAGAACTAGGCACCCATGTCAGCGCACTCAACCCCGCCTGGTATGCAGGCTCCGCCGCCATCGGCGCACTGGCCGGGCTCGCTGGCGATAAATGGAGCCTGGGTTTTGTCGCGGAAACGGAAAAGCAGGTGGTGAAGCACCTCGAAGAACATCTTGAACAACTGCCCGAGCACGACGATAAAAGCCGCGCCATTCTCCAACAGATGAAAGAAGATGAAGGCCACCACGCTACAGTCGCCGTTGAAGCCGGGGGAGCTGAATTACCCTACCCAGTGAAAAAACTCATGGCGCTAACATCGAAGATTATGACGCGTACGGCGTTTTGGGTTTAATTTGATCAAAGAGGGCAAGAAAAAAGATTCAAAAGGAAAGCAAAAGACAGTTTAGCCAAGCTCTCTTACCGTCAGAGCCTGCCCCGCGAAGCGCTTTGGGTAGAGCCTGCCCCGCGAAGCGCTTTGGGCATTCCAGCGCAGGCCGGAATCCAGCGGAGCTATCAAAAACTGACTAGATTCCGGCCTGCGCCGGAATGCCAGCTTGTTAGGAAATGCTCGCTATCTTTTTATCTTTCACCCTTTCACCTAATCTGCTGTGGCGGATGAGAAGTCATCTGCACCGTATTGACGTCCGAATCAAGACATTAAAAACTACACCTATCTCGTAATGCAAACCAAGCAATGACAGACTTTAGCAGCCTCAACAAAACTGCGTTGTACGCAATTATCTCTACTGTAATGCTGGTAATCATTATCGCCATTGCCTTTCAAGATGTACCTGACAACGGCTTTCATTTCGATGATCAGATAAACATCGTCGACCATGAATCTACACGTCTACAGACATTTAGCCTGGATGGTATCTGGCAGGCGGGCAAAAATGCCCTATTGCCCACGCGCCCCTTGCCCAGCATGACTTTCGCCATCGACTGGTTGCGCGGAAACGGTGATCCGCGGCCATTTTTGTGGACCAATCTTTTTATCCACGGCGCCAATACCGTGCTGGTCGCCCTATTGTTGATCCTCTTACTGCGCACCCAAATGCCTGACCAAAGGGCAACGCCCCTGTGGTTCACACTCGTGCTGTTGTCCACCGCCATTTGGGCTATCCATCCCATTCAAATCCAGACGGTCAGCTACATCGTGCAACGCATGGCGTCCATGGCTACCTTTTTCGGGTTAGTCTCGCTCATTAGCTATATTCATGGACGGCGCACCACTTCCCCGGCTTGGCTCTGGTTTAGCGTGGCTGCCATCAGTTTCATCGCTGCCATGGCCTGCAAGGAAAATGCAGCCATCGTGCTCATTTTGATCATCCTCGCAGAGTTTGGCATTGTCCGGCATGGCAAAGCCCTGATCCGCAGCCGCTGGGATTACCTGTTGTTGGCGATGCCCACGCTACTAGTGTTGTACGCCCTCGCCGACATACTCAGTGGCGCCGGCCCCCTCACAGCCTGGGTCACACCCGGCTTTGCCACACGTGATTTCACCCTGCATGAACGTCTGCTCACCCAGCCACGGGTAATCTTCTTCCATCTCTCGCAGGTGCTCTGGCCCAGTCCAGGGCGCTTTTCCATAGAACATGACTTCGTCACTTCCACAGGGTTATTCGATCCACCTTCCACTCTGGCCGCCATCGCCGCCTTGTTTGCCTGGATAGGTGGAGGGCTATGGCTGTTGCTGCGTCACCCTTCGACCCGCGTGTGGGGATTCTGCCTGCTGTGGATACCCGCCACCCTCGCCATCGAAAGCAGCTTCATCTCTCTGGAAATGGTGTTTGAGCACCGCATGTATCTCCCCTTGGTGGGACTGGTAGGGCTGCTGGCTCTGACTTTGCAAAGCGCCATGGCGCGCGGCATAAAAGTCGCAGCCCTACCACTATTGCTGAGTGGTGGACTGCTCGTGTTTTCCCTCTCCACCACCCTACAACGCGTTCCTCAGTGGCGCTCGACCCTCACCCTGTACGAAAGCGCCATTCCCCACGCCCCCACCAACCCCCGCCTATGGGCCAATTTGGGCAGC
>CAZXZI010000178.1:0-4401 GCA_964645165.1 uncultured Ectothiorhodospiraceae bacterium | reverse complement strand
CAGTGGATTGAAAATCCTCGTGTCGGTGGTTCGATTCCACCTCCGGCCACCATCTAATTTCTGCGTACTTTGGTACTGCAAACCTCACAAAATGACGGGCCCAATCCTCTTTGCGTCACTGACCTACTTGCTGATGCTGGTGGCGTTCAAGTGGCATCGGCTGCGGCGTTTTCATGTTTCGGTGATGGTGTTCATTATTTGCTTTGACCTGGGCATGCCATTTTATCTGGTGGCCACACGGGACTGGAAGACGCGGCTCATCGATGACGGCGATATTCTCTCTTTTGGCGTGTGGATGCACTTCGGGTTGCTCGTTACTCTGTATGTGTTGTACGTGATTCAGGTGCAGACGGCGCTGAAGATTCTACGTTCATCGAAGCAGGGCAAAGACGCAGAAGAACTGGCATCGTTTCACAAAGAACACCGAGCACAGGGTACAGGCATTCTGCTGGCGCGGGCGTTGGTGATTATCACCGGCAGTATTTTGGCAGACCCGGCAGCGGTGGCTCAGGTAGTGGGGTAGCAGGCGTACCCGTTAACGCCAGACAATAAAAAAGGCGAAGCCAGAGGTGGCTTCGCCTTTTTTTATGGAGCGCCGTTAGCAGTTAACCTTTCTTTGCTTCAATCAATTGATGAATGCGTGGAGCCAGAATCAACTCCATGGCAAAACCCATTTTACCGCCGGGCACCACAATGGTGTTGGGGCGTGACATGAACGAATCGCTAATCATGTTCAATAAGTAGGGGAAATCCATGCCATCGTGATCGCGGAAGCGAATCACGATGAAGCTTTCGTCCGGCGTGGGGATATCCCGGGCGATGAAGGGGTTGGAGGTGTCCACAGTAGGCACGCGCTGGAAGTTGATGTCGGTGCGCGAAAACTGCGGCGTGATGTAGTGCACGTAGTCATCCATGCGGCGCAGGATGGTGTCAACGATAGCTTCGGCGCTGTAACCGCGCTGGGCGTTGTCGCGATGAATCTTTTGAATCCACTCGAGATTGACGATTGGTACTACGCCCACCAATAGGTCGGTCTGTGATGCGACATCCACGTCACCGTCCACGGCACCCCCGTGCAGACCTTCGTAAAACAGTACATCGGTTTTTTCCTGGATATCTTCCCAGGGAGTGAACTGCCCAGGGGTGAGCTGGGTACTCAGGCGCGCATTGTGTTCGGCGGCTTCTTCGTCGCTGTGCAGATAGTAGCGGCGGCGGCATTTTCCCGTATCACTGTAAGCCTTGAAGGTGTCAGCAATCAGGTCAAAGTGGTTGGATTCCGGGCCGAAGTGGCTGAGTTGCTTGTCTTTAGCGGCAAATTCTTCGATTGCCTGCTTCATCGCGGCTCTGTCGTAACGATGGTAGCTATCGCCTTCCACCACCAAGGGATTGATGTTTTCGCGGCGGAAGATATGCTCAAAGGCATTTTTGACCGTGGTCGTGCCTGCTCCGGAAGAGCCTGTGACGGCGATGACGGGATGTTTTTGGGACATAAAATTTTCCTCAAACGTTCAATTTCAAAACTTTCTGTAAAGCCTGGCTCGCTGGCCGGTGTGGCGCGATCACTAGCTTATTATTGTGCACTGACTAGCGGGCGTCTCGGTGATGTTGCAAGGCGATATTAGCTGTGCCGCAAATTCGAACCGCATATCTTAGCGGTTTGTGCCTCTGCAGGGAAGGTTTGGCAAAAATGTCTACGCGTGGCGGGCATCAGACTTTGCTATTGGCGCTGCGGGTGTCAAGCAGTTGTGAGACGGCAAAGATCTGTTCCGTGGTCTGATTTTGCACAACAGCATCCGCTACGCTGTATTGGTCCAATAGTGCCAAAAATTCACTGCTGGCCCGATGTAGTACTTTTTTTAGTGTGCAAATCGGGGTGACCGTGCAGGGCTGGTTGTTGTTGCTAAAGCACTCGACGATATCAAAGTTGGGCTCCATGCGACGCACCACTTGGCCAATGGCTATCAACTCAGCAGCGCGGGCAAGTCGCATACCACCGTGTTTGCCACGGGTAGTATGGATAAAATCCTCCTGCGCCAAGTGGTGTACGACCTTGACCAGATGGTTGCGTGAGATGCTATAAAAATCAGCGATTTCACTGATGGTTGCCAGCGCATTATTTTTTTGCGCTAAGTAAATGAGCACGCGCAGTGCGTAATCTGTGTGTAGTGTTAGCTGCATACTTTCTCCCCCTAGACTTGTAGAGATCATAGAACAGGGGTTAAGGGCTTGACAATGTCTGTCAGACGATTAACATATATTTAGAATACATCTATAAGCTTAGTGTATTGCTTTGTCATTGTGCGGGAATTTTCCATAAGTTCCTGCTTTGTGACGAAAAAATGTATTTTAAATGACTTATTTTTTATGGTTGTCCCAGTACCGGCCACCGATTGGGTTTTAGCGGGTTGGTACAGGCATCAATTTAAAGCTGAAGTACCTTAAAACAGGAGAAAAACAAAATGAGTGAAACATTATTTGACCGTCTGGGTGGTGAAGCTGCCGTGAATGCCGCAGTGGATATTTTTTACCGTAAAGTGCTGGCAGACGACCGCATCAGTGAGTTTTTTGACGGTGTAGACATGGAAAAGCAAGCCGCCAAGCAAAAGGCCTTTTTGACCATGGCCTTTGGTGGCCCGAATAATTACACCGGCGAAGACATGCGCAAGGGTCATGCTCATTTGGTGAAGCGTGGCCTGAATGACAGTCATTTTGACGCCGTAGTAGAGGATTTGGGCAGCACCCTGGCGGAGTTGGGTGTGGCGGACGACCTCATCGGTGAAGTGGCGGCCATTGCCGAAACTACACGCAATGATATTCTGGGCAAATAAATATTTGCCGTTTTTAGATAACTACC
Organism: uncultured Ectothiorhodospiraceae bacterium; assembly: GCA_964645165.1. Classification (GTDB taxonomy): domain Bacteria; phylum Pseudomonadota; class Gammaproteobacteria; order SZUA-152; family SZUA-152; genus SZUA-152. The sequence goes on along the minus strand of CAZXZI010000178.1, from coordinate 1,547 downwards.
CAACGGGGACGCCATGCCAAAGATTGTGTTTGAGGGAGAAGATTATCAATGTGAGCCGGGAGAATCGGTACTTGATTGTCTGCTTCGGCAGGGCGTTTCCGTTAATTATTCCTGCAAGGCGGGCGTTTGCCAGTCTTGCATGATGGTGGCCGAGGAGGGTGAGCCCACGCTCGCCTCCCAGGTCGGCATCAAAGAAACCCTCAAGGCCTCACAGCATTTTTTGATTTGTTCCTGTGTGCCGGAAATCGACATGCGGGTGGCTGTACCCGACCGTGCGGGCAGTGTTTTTGAAACCACGGTGTCGTCGAACGAACCATTAAGCGCGGATGTGATTCGTCTGCGTCTAGTGCGACCGGATAACTACGACTATCTGCCAGGGCAATTCCTCAATCTCACCAATGATGCAGGCGTGAATCGCAGTTATTCGCTGGCCAGTGTACCGGCAATGGATGATTTCCTTGAGCTGCAGATCCGCCAGGTACCCGAAGGCCAGGTCAGCGGCTGGGCGGCCACGCTAAAAGCGGGCGATTCAGTGACCATCAGCCAGGCGGCAGGGCAATGCAGTTACTTGCCGGGTCGTGAGGAGCAATCATTGTTGCTGGTAGGCACGGGCACCGGGCTGGCGCCGTTGATCGGTATTGCACATGATGCGCTGCAACAGGGTCACACTGGGCCTATTCATTTGTACCACGGCAGCAGCACGCCGGAAGGACTGTATTTGGTGGGTGAGTTGACGGCGATGGCCGAGGCTAATGCGGGTTTTCATTACCATCCCTGTGTGTCACGAGGTACGCCACCAGCAGGTGTGCGGTCTGGCCGTGCAGCCGACGTGGCATTGCAGGATAATGCCAAGCTATCCGGTTGGCGGATATTTTTGTGCGGACGTGAGGACATGGTTAAAGCGCTACAGAAAAAGACCTTTTTGGCCGGCGCGTCGATGTCGGATATCTTTGCTGATCCGTTTGTTGATTCGGCGGTTGGCGAGGCGTCAAACGACGTCGATACAAAAAGCGGTAGCGTGGCCACCGCCTGAGTTGAAAAACTGTCACCAGCGCTAATGCAGCGGCTGCTGAAACTCCTCCATCACCATATTTTCCATCCAGGTGAAGGCCTCTTCCAGGCCGGGCTGATTGAATAACACCATCAGCACCACCCATTTGACCTGATCGAGATCAATGTCGGGAGTCTCCAGCGCCATAATGCGATCGATGACCAGCTCACGGCTGGCGGCATTGAGCACACCCATCTGTTCGAGAAAGATCAGAAAACCTCGGCATTCTACATCCAGTTTTTTTTCTTCCGTCGGACTGAAAACCCGAATAGAGCGACCTGCCTGCGAAGAATGTGCTTCAGCGCCTTCCTGCAAAACGGAAAGATCTTCCAGCCAGGTGAAAGCTTTGTTGATTTCAGTGCTAAGAAAGCCCGCATCGCGGAGCTGAGTTTTGAGTGTTTCGGGGTCTGCTTCCATGGAAATATCATCATCCATGTAGTTCTCGAAGAGATACATAAGTACGTCGAGTACGTCTTCTTTCATGGGCACCTACTAT
>CAZXZI010000177.1:0-4414 GCA_964645165.1 uncultured Ectothiorhodospiraceae bacterium | reverse complement strand
TACAGGGATGTAGGCGGTAGAGCGACGCAGGACGCCAAAGCCGAGGCCGGAATCCAGCGGCTTCAACGACATTCTAGATTCCGGCCTTCGCCGTAATACCCAAAGCGCTACGCGGGGCAGGCTCTACCCAAAACGCTTCGCGGGGCAGGCCCTGACGGAAAAAAGTTAATGGAACAGCAGCAGTGATTTGAAGACTTTAAATAACGGAGTTCAATTTAATCAGACTTCCTTAGTCACTATTCCCCAACTATCCCCTGAATCGGACTAATGCTTGCCCAGTCTTTGCAGGTAGGGCAACGCCACTGCAGGGTCTTTACTTTGAAGCCACAATTACCGCAACGATAGGGCAATTTTTCTTCTAACAAACGTTGGGTCAGCGCTTTCAGAATCAATAGATTTTCGCGGGCAGCACCTTCGCTATTAGCCAGGTGCAATTCTATCAAATGATCCAAACCACGCACGGAAGGTTTTTCGCTCAACAATTTGGCAATGCGTTCCGAAGCTTCGCGCTCATTGCCTCGCTGATGCAGTAAATCAGCCAAGCCCAGCAGGGAGGTAATCCCGCCATAGTCTGCAGACAAGCGTCCCAGATAATCCTCAGCTTCAGCTGTTTTACCCAGGCTTTGATAACACGCTAACATAGGGCTAACGATCTCTGACAAAAACCGGGGATCCTGCTTTTCCACTTGTTTTAGGGACTTTATCGCCGCCTTGCAATCACCGCTGGCCTTTTCCACTTTGGCCTGCAACAAAGTGGCACGCACACATTGACGGTCGACACTAAGCGCACGCCGCGCCATTTTCAACGCTGACTTATTTTCGCCCCTGGCAAGCAGGCCATCACCCAGCTCACAATGAAAATGGGCCATTTGCAAGTTCATGTTTTGCCCGGTTAAATGCGCATAACGCCGTGCCGCATCAATGGCGTCACTCCACTCTTTTTCCTGCTGATAAATATCGATTAACTTGGCCAGCGATTCGGGACGATATTCACCCTGTTCCACCAATTCCGAAAACAATGACTCGGCACGATCCAGCAAACCAGCCCGCAGGTAATCCTGTGCCAATTCAAACAAGGCCAGGGCTCGCTGCTCCTTGCTTAAGGTCGGTCGGGCAATCAAATTTTGGTGAATGCGAATGGCACGATCACCTTCGCCGCGACTACGAAACAAGTTACCCAAAGCAAGATGCGTTTCCACGGTGTCATTATCGACTTGCAGCATTTTCACAAACACGTCGATGGCTTTGTCCGGCTGCTCATTGAGCAGCAGATTTAAGCCCTTAAAATAGTCCGCTGAGAATTCCTGATTAGTGTGTGCACCGGCACTACCGGCCGATAGGTAGTGGCGTCTTGCCACCCACCATCCAGAGGCGGCGGCGATGGGCAATAGAATAAATAAGAGTGTCAATTCCATGCAAGCAGGCCGTTAAGGAAACATGTTCAATGAGTATCTTTCAGTGGGAGAGCACGAAGATTCGACACTTCCTCTTCGGCAATTTTTGCGGACTTGCGCAGTTTAGCTAGCTCGCGTTTTTGCCCCAACACAATGCCCATGGAGGCGAGCACGCCCAATGCGGCACCAATGATGACGGCGATAACCACGACCAACGACAGCGGCGCATGCACGGTGCCAAAGTAATAATCCAGCTGCACCGGTTCGGCATTCATCAACGCGAAAGTCAGCCCCAGTAGGCTTACCAATAGCAACACAATGAAGGTGATTATTCGTTTCATATTATTCGTTTCATTAAGGGCGTCTCATTTTTTCGGTTTTATCATCGACCTAGCCTCAACACATCGACCTGGCCTCAACACAATGCACAACCGTACCACAAAAAAAAACGGCATCCGCGAATTCGCAAATACCGTTTTCTCTGTTTTAACGACTAGAGCCTTCGACAGGACTAACCTTTGCTATTCCTTACTTAAGGTTCACCCGCTCCCGCAATTCCTTGCCGGGTTTGAAGTGTGGAACATATTTGCCTGATAACGCAACGGCTTCACCCGTTTTCGGATTCCGCCCAATACGCGGCGGCCGAAAATGCAGTGAAAAACTGCCGAAGCCGCGAATCTCGATGCGTTGCCCCGTGGACAGATTTTTCGCCATCTGTTCAATGAGCGTCTTCACCGACAGTTCCACATCCTTGTACGGCAAATGTGGCTGCTTGCGTGCGATACGTTCGATTAGCTCTGATTTTGTCATCTAAGCAATCCTTTTGTGTCCTGCTGCCGCCCGGATGACCCTGCCCAATTGCGCGAGCCAGCCGATTTTTAGCATGTAAGTTAACAACTTACCCTATACAGCGTCCACTTATTCAGCTTCTTTACTGCTTTCCATCTGTTCTTTCAACAAATCACCCAAGGTGCCGCCGCCAGATTCCTTCTGGCCTTTACTGTAATCCTGAATAGCCTCGACCTCTTCTGCGGAATCCTTGGCCTTCACCGAGAGGTTCAGGTTGCGGTTTTTGCGGTCAACGCCGATGAAACGGGCTTCAACTTCATCACCTGCCTTAAGCATGGTACGAGCATCTTCCACGCGGTCACGGGCGATTTCAGAGGCACGAACATAACCTTCGATACCATCACCCAAGTCTACCGTTGCGCCTTTGGCGTCAACATCAGTGATGGTGCCGGTGACGTTGGTGCCTTTCGGATGAGCAGCCAGGTAGTTGGAGAAGGGATCCTGCTCCATCTGTTTCACGCCCAAAGAAATACGCTCACGCTCTGGGTCTATGGCCAGAATCACCGTCTCGAGCTCATCGCCCTTCTTGTAATTGCGGATGGCGTCTTCGTCAGACTCGCTCCAGGAGATGTCAGACATGTGCACCAGACCATCAATACTGCCGTCCAGACCAATAAAGATACCGAAATCGGTAATCGATTTGATGGTACCGGAGATTTTGTCATTCTTATTGTGGGTAGCGGCAAACTCATCCCAAGGGTTGGCTTTGCACTGCTTCATACCCAGAGAGATACGGCGACGCTCGGGATCGATTTCCAACACCACCACTTCTACTTCGGTGCCCACATCGACGAGCTTGTTAGGCGCAACGTTTTTGTTGGTCCAATCCATTTCGGACACGTGAACCAGACCTTCGACGCCTTCTTCCACTTCCACGAAACAACCGTAGTCAGTGAGGTTAGTGACCTTACCGAACAGTCGTGAGCCCACAGGGTAACGGCGTGCGATATCTTCCCAGGGATCTTCGCCCATCTGTTTGAGGCCAAGAGAAACACGCGTACGCTCGCGATCAAACTTGAGCACTTTAACGTCGATCTCGGCACCCACTTCCACGATTTCGCTCGGATGCTTGATGCGCTTCCAGGACATGTCGGTGATGTGCAATAGACCGTCGATACCGCCCAGGTCGATAAACGCACCGTAGTCGGTCAAATTCTTCACCACACCCTTGAGGGTTTGGCCTTCGGCCAAATTTGCGATCAGTGCATCACGCTCTTCAGAAGATTCGGCTTCCACCACGGCACGACGTGAAACCACCACGTTGTTGCGTTTCTGATCCAGCTTGATGACTTTGAATTCCAGCTCCTTACCTTCGAGATACGTAGTATCGCGAACCGGGCGCACATCCACCAGAGAACCGGGTAGGAAAGCGCGAATGGTGTCGATCTCGACGGTGAAGCCGCCTTTGACCTTGCCATTGATAATACCGATAACACTTTCGCTCTTGTTGAAAGCGTCTTCCAATTTCAACCAGGAATGAGCACGAATCGCCTTTTCGCGGGACAGTTTGGTTTCACCGTAACCGTCTTCTACATATTCCAGAACCACTTCTACATCATCACCTGCAGCGACCGTGATTTCGCCTTTTTCATTGCGAAATTCATCAACAGGGATGGCGCCTTCGGACTTCAGTCCGGCATTCACGACGACAACATCGGGGGTTACATCAACCACAACACCGTGCAACAAAGCACCCTGGCGCATTTCAACCTGGGCAAGGCTCTCTTCAAACATTTCTGCAAAGCTTTCGCTCATCTTTCACTTCCTCGACACGGTTTGTTTCTTTTCAATAACCAGAGTAATGGCTGAAAAAAGCAAAACAAAAAACGTCTTAATCAAAGGCTGGGATTCCACATGCCTCACCATGAGACAGCAAACAACAGCAAGTTTTAAATTAACCGTTCACGTTTCACCCGAAACGCAGACAGTAGTGGGTACTACTCAAACAATTTTGTTTCCCATTTGGACAACGGCTTTGATTAACCAAAGCAATCCAACGAAGCGTCCGAATAAAAGGCGGGCTTAGTTTAGGCGCACCTGACACAGATTCCAGAGATGATCGACCACTTCATCAATACCTAAATCCGAGGTATCCAGTACAACAGCATCTTCGGCAGGAACCAGCGGCGAGGCCGCGCGATTACGGTCACGCTCATCGCGTTCGGCAATCT
>CAZXZI010000176.1:0-4423 GCA_964645165.1 uncultured Ectothiorhodospiraceae bacterium | reverse complement strand
GGTCACTGCCAGGTTTTATTCCAAAACCCTTGATACGCAAGTGTCGGGGGTTTTTTTATGTCAGGGAAATGTCCAGCCGTGGCGGCGATAACTTTTTATTGAGAGCAGGTCTCCCCTCCTGGGGTAGATAAAAGGCAATAATCGCTAGGTTTTATTCCAAAAACCCCATGCTCGAAAGAGTATGGGGTTTTTCGTTAGGCTGAGGAAAAAATGGTTTGCGGTGCCTGTTTGTTTGTCAGTCGTCACACTCGGACTTGGCCAATGCCGCTTATTCGACCATTACATGTCTCACCTTGTCCTTCGTGAGACCCACCGTGCCTCCCGTATTGACTGTCATGTTTCTTGAACCAAAATGGCCCCAAAATTTTGCCTAATGAATTTGTCGCTAAGCCTCATCCCGCGCCGCAAAATAAGGTAGAATTTTGAACACAAACAAACTTGCGCTGGTAGGGCAATATTCGGGCGGAGAAACCGAGTACCGTAGCGCATTATTACTACAGAAACGTTGAGCTATTGTTAGCATGCAAGAAGATACCACCGTCGATTTAATCGAGTTTGCCTCATTGGTGCCTATCAAGGCGCTGGGAATGGAGCATTGTGGTGAATTGCTCAAGCAGTCGGAAGTGACAGTGATTGCCATGGGCAGCCTGCTCTTTGAACAAGGTGCCGAATCATCGCACATACTTTATGTGATGTCTGGGGATGTAGAACTGCTCGTAGATGACAAAGCGGAAAAGCATATTCGAGGCGGCACGCGCCTGGCAAAGTTACCACTGGAGCAGGGCGCTCACTACCAGTACACCGCACGCGCGCTTACCGATGTAGTCTGTGTCAGTGTTGATCCAAATACGTTAGATATCATGCTCACCTGGGATCAATCCGGTGGCTATGAAGTCCAGGAGCTCAATGAAACCAAAGCAGCTGATGGAGACGATACGGACTGGATGTCAAAGCTATTACAGGCAAAGGTCTTTCGCCGCATTCCTCCAGCCAATATCCAGTCGATTTTTATGAGCATGACGACACACCATTTTGCCGCAGGTGAAAGCGTCATTCGACAGGGTGAAGAAGGCGAACATTTTTACATAATTCGCGAAGGGAAATGCCAGGTTACTCGCAAAACCCGCAAGAATCCCGAAGGCATGGTGCTGGCGATACTGCAGTCTGGCGATAACTTTGGGGAAGAAGCACTTATTTCCGGTGGCAAGCGCAACGCGTCCGTCGTCATGGAAACGGACGGCGTATTAATGAGTCTGTCCAAAACTGACTTTCTGGAATTACTTAACGAACCACTGTTGAACTGGATCAGTTATGCTGAAGGTCGCGATTTGGCGGCCGAGGGTGCCATTTGGATTGACGTGCGTTTGCCAGCTGAATATCAGGCAGGGCATATCCAGCACAGCGTGAATATTCCGCTACCGTTACTGCGGGTTAAATTGGCAAAACTGGATTCAGAAGTGCGTTATCTACTGTATTGTGACTCCGGGCGCCGTGGATCAATCGCTACTTACTTGCTGTCCCAGCAGGGTTATGAGGCTTTCGTATTGCAGGACGCGCTTGAAAACGTGCCTGCCTCGGAAATGGCTTAACCCGCTGTTCGCACAACTTATTGTGCTCCGCCGTAACAACATCCCAACAATGACACTCGCTAAAACGGTTTTGAAACTATTAGCTGATGGAGAATTTCACTCCGGTCCTGCGTTGGGGCAAGCAGCGGGTCGTACCCGAACAGCTGTGTGGAAAGCGATCCAATCGTTGCAAAATACCGGGCTGGAAATCTATTCTGTACGAGGCAAAGGCTATCGACTAGCGCACCCCGTGGAGTTGCTTCAACGCGACCGCATTCTTGCAGCCGTGGACGCAAAAACGGCCAAAGCCGTGAAATCTCTTGAGGTGTTTCATGAGATCGATTCCACCAACGCCTTTTTACTGGAAGCGGCCAAGCAGCCAAATGTTTCCGGACACGTGTGCATTGCTGAATCTCAGCGAGCAGGTCGTGGCCGGCGTGGTCGCCAGTGGGTATCGCCGTTGGGAGGCAATCTTTACCTTTCACTGCTGAGGCGATTTCCGGCGGGTGCTGCGTCTTTGGGAGGGCTCAGCCTGGCCATGGCGGTGGCGGTGATGCGCGCCCTGCATAAGGTGGGTTTGAATTCAGCACGTTTGAAGTGGCCCAACGATATTTTGGTGGAAGGTCAAAAACTGGCTGGTATTCTGTTGGAATTGTCCGGCGAAGCCACGGGCTCCTGTGCCGTGGTAATCGGTCTGGGCTTGAATATCCGTACCCCCTCAGCAGAAATGTCGGCGGTGAAGCAGCCTTGGATAGATCTGGAATCCGCCCTGGGAAGAACCGTGTCACGCAATGCCTTAGCGGCAGGGTTGGTGACGCAAATGGTTGATGCGGTACAACAGTTTGAACAGGACGGATTGGCATCTTTCATGGCGGAATGGGCACAGTGGGATGTGCTGGCAGGCAAACCTGTCACGCTGGATTTGCCTGCGGGCCCGTTGCAGGGCATAGCGCGTGGGGTGGATGAGCGTGGTGCGCTGCTGCTGGCACGTGATGGCGAGTTGCAGCGTCATCATAGCGGGGAAGTGTCGGTGCGCTTGATGACTGTAACCGACGAGAATGTCAAATGAGCATGTTACTGGTGGATGCCGGCAACAGCCGTCTGAAATGGGTGCTGTGCGAAAACGGTCAGTTTATCCAGCGTGGCGCTTTTCGCTATGACTGGTCTGCGCTATCCGCACAATTTACGCAGCAGTGGGATGCGTTGGCAAAGTCTGGCACGGTGGAAAAGCGGGTCTTGTGCAACGTGGCGGGTGAGCGACTTGAGTCGCCGTTCCGCCAGTGGTGGCAGGCCAATGCGCTACAGGAAACGAACGCTCTGACGATAGAAACAGTGGCGGCGCAGTCGCAGGCCTTCGGGGTGCAAAGCGCGTACCAGCAACCCGAGCAGTTGGGGGCGGACCGTTGGGCCGCACTGGTAGCCGCTAGACATGAGATTGTCGGTGCTTGCTGCGTGATAGATTGCGGCACGGCACTGACCATCGACGTGCTCAGCCCAGAGGGCGTGCACATGGGTGGCCTGATCGCCCCAGGCAGGACGATGATGGGCGATAGCTTGCAGGCAAATACTGCTCAAATTGAGCTAGTAAATGCCACAGGCCTGTCGCTATTTTCAGTAAAGGACACGGCCAGCGCTGTGCAGGCAGGTGTACTGGGCAGCACCAGTGGCGCAGTGAAACAGGTGTTGCAAGAATGTAACGAACATTGGCAGCAACTGCCCGTTTGCGTTATTACGGGGGGAGATGCGTTAGCACTATTGCCGTCCTTGCCTACAGGTAGCCTGCACGAACCCGAATGGGTATTAAAAGGCCTGGCAATGATTGCCGGCTGTCACAACTAAACAGATGCGGTGGAGCCGGTGACCCAGATTGGCGGACTCCGTCGCAGCGGAATGTGCGGTAAATGATGAGAATCCTTTTTTTATTTTTCCTGTTGCTCAATGCGGTTTATTTTTATACGCAGTTCGGTGGGGGTGCTGGGTCGCCAGCATCGACAATTTTGAAACAACCACCACTGCCACAGGGTGTCGACAAACTCGTCTTGCTTCGCGAGCGGGGTTTGGGCGTGAAAAATGTACCGCAGCTTGCTAGGAAATCATCTCCGCAAGCACCGCAAAAAAGAACCAGCACACGGCAGGCAAAAACCGTTGCAAAAGCGGTGGTGATAAAGAAAACCAAATCGCCGCAGCAAGCGCCTGCTAAGAAATCGCACAAGCCAGCCTGCTTCACTCTGGGGCCCTTTGCAGAAGTTAAGTCAGCCAGCCGCAGCAGCGCAGCGCTCAAAACATGGGGCGTGATTGTTACTCCTAGGAAATCATCGCAGCGCACCCCCAAGGGATATTGGGTATACCTGCCTGCATCGAAGAGCTATCAGGCAGCGAAGCGCAAAGTACAGACGCTACAAAAAAAGGGCTTGAAAGACTTATTTATTATGGGTAAAGGCAGTCACCGAAATGCGATTTCACTGGGTTTGTTTAAACGCAAAAATACGGCGGATGAACGTTTCCAGCAGGTGAAAAAGCTAGGTCTGAAAGCGGTGCTGGAAACGCAGTACCGGGTCAGTCAACAGATCTGGTTGGACTTGACGGTAACCGATGGGAAAACCGCCACCGTCGCGGCCATTACTGAGATAGCGGACGCCCAGCAACAGGCCAGCCTGAGTCAACGCAAATGCCAATGAAGCTGTTTCTTGCGAAACATGCCGATTTTTTGTGGAAAAGCTTTTCGTTGCGAAGTAGGGTTCAAATGCCTACAATAACGCCCCTGCCGTTTTCGAAGGGCAGCAAGCCGACGTAGCACAATTGGTAGTGCAACGCACTTGTAATGCGTAGGTTCGCGGTTCGAGTCCGTGCGTCGG
>CAZXZI010000175.1:0-4464 GCA_964645165.1 uncultured Ectothiorhodospiraceae bacterium | reverse complement strand
GCCCAGCGCGGTGCGGGATCGAGACAGCTAAGCTCGTTCGCATCAGAGGCGTTACGTGCAAAATAGGCGCGGTAATCTTCGCCGTAGTCCTCCACGGCTAGCGCGGCGTCATCGCTCAAGACTAACGGCACCCGTTTGGTGCGGATCACGTGGTCCGGCGTCAGCGGTCCGCGGGTAGCAATGTCGGCCACATTGGGCAACGCGGCAAAGCCCACAGCTTCGGCAGAATCATCCCAGCGCACGATACCCGGCAGACCGCGCGCCTGCGACACGGCTCGGCGGGTTTCAGCCAGGATGTGCAGCCCGTCGGTGTCCGTCGGGATTCCCTGCCCCGTCGTCACCGTCGCACCTTCTTTTGCCAAGGCATCCTCTGCCAGAGTGACCAACTCAATCATGCGCTCGTAGCTGACGCGGGCATCATCGGCAAAACTGAACACGCCGTGGTTCATCAACACCATGCCATGGAGCTGCGGCCAATCGATGTCCTGTGTCATCTGCCAAATCACTTTGGCCAGCTCAAATCCCGGCATGGTGTACGGCACCATCAGCACGCTATCACCGTACAATGCGCGAATACGCGCTTCGCCCTCCGGCGTGTTAGTGAGCGTCACCACCGCATCGGCGTGAGTATGATCCACAAAGGTGAAAGGAATGATGGCGTGCAGGATGGCCTCCACCGATGGATTGGGCGCGTAGGGATCCGTCATCGCCGCCCGTTGGGCACGCACCATGTCCGGGTCGGACAGGGCGGGTAGTTCGGCCATGCGTTGCAGCGTTTTCAGACATACCGGCGCAAATCCCGGCGCTTCGATGGTAGCCAGATCCCAACCACTGCCCTTTACGTACAGCACTGCTTTGCTATCGCCCAACAGGTTGGTGACCTCTGCCTTTACCGAGGTATTGCCACCACCGTGCAGTACCAGCGAGGGCTCTCGACCCAGCAGGCGCGAGCTGTACACGCGCATTTCCAGCGGGTCATCGACAAATGATTGGGCCTCAGTGTCACTCCACAGGCTTTGCATGGGGTCTCCTCAAAAAATGTTTTTACCACAGTGGCCACAGGTGTTGAAAAGAACGTGGCCATCGCTGTGCGCTCTGTGATTAGAAAAGCTACTCAACAATCCCTAGCCGCGTATAATACGCTAAAATCCATCGATACCGGCACCATGACCCCCGACGAATATTGCCAGGACAAAACCGCCAAGAGCGGTTCTAGCTTTTATTACAGCTTCTTGTTTTTGCCGGATGCGCAACGCAAAGCCATTACCGCGTTATACGCCTTTTGTCGCGAGGTGGATGACGTGGTGGACGAATGCCACGATACCGAGCTGGCTCGCACCAAACTCAACTGGTGGCGTGCCGAGATCTTCGGCACTTTTGATGGAAAACCCAATCATCCGGTTGGCCGAGCCCTTGCTACCGCCATTATTAACTTCAATCTCAGCAAAGAACATTTCATCGAAATCATTGATGGCATGGAAATGGATTTGCAACATACCCGCTACAAAACCTTTGATGAACTCAACCTGTACTGTTATCGCGCCGCCGGTGTGGTGGGGCTCATGGCCGCAGAGATATTTAGCTACAAGGATCGCGTCACACAGGATTACGCGCACAACCTAGGACTCGCCTTTCAGCTCACCAATATTCTGCGCGATGTGAAAGAAGATGCACAACGCGGACGTATCTATTTACCGTTGGAAGAGCTGACAAGGTTTAGTGTTAGCGAACAAGATATTATAGAGGGTCGCTGCACGGACAATATGAAGAAACTGTTCGATTTTCAGGCACGGCGCGCACAGGACTATTATGAGAAGGCCTTTGCCTTATTACCTGAAAGTGACCGCTACGCACAACGTACGGGATTAATCATGGCAAGTATTTACCGAACCACGCTGGGTATCATTCAGCAAGATAGTTGCCAGGTTCTATCACTGCGCATTTCTATCAGCCCACTGAAAAAACTGTGGATCGCCTGGCGCACTGCACGCGCAGAAAAACGCCGGCACAAAAGGTACATCGCTACTCAATGACGTCCAACGCTGAAACAAAACCCGTTGTCGTCGTCGGTGGTGGCTGGGCTGGACTTGCCGCAGCAGCAGAATTGGCGCATCACGAAATCCCGGTGATCCTATTAGAATCCGCCAAGCAGCTGGGAGGCCGCGCACGCAGCGTGCATATTGGTGAACTACACGCAGACAATGGCCAACACTTACTGTTAGGCGCCTACGAATCCACCTTGGATCTATTGCGTAAGATCGGCGTCGAGGAAAGCGATGTGCTGCAACGAAAACCGCTGTCTCTGCAATGGCATCATCCCGGAAAAAAACCGGTGTCACTCAGCACGCCAAAACTGCCGGCGCCCTTTCATCTCGCCTGGGCTTTATTAACCCTGAAAGGCCTCTCGCTGCGAGATAGATTCTCCGCTTTACGTTTTAGTCGGCAATTGGAAAAAATCAATTTCACCATCGATAACGATTGCAGCGTTACTGATTTGTTAGTGCAACATCATCAATCCCCTGCTCTCATCAACGCCCTGTGGGAACCGTTGTGCATCGGTGCTTTAAATACACACCTGCACGAAGCCTCGGCGCAGATCTTTTTGCGCACGCTGAGGGATAGCTTCCGCCACACGCAGCGTGATTCCGATTTATTACTTACCCGCGTTAACCTCGGTTCACTTTTCCCACAACCGGCTGCGGATTATATTGAAACACACGATGGTAGCGTTCGATTGGGACAACGTGTTACTGCATTGTGCTTCGACAATGACATCGTCACAGGGGTCACCATCGGCAATACTAGCATTGCCACTACCGATGTAATTCTGGCAACTCCGCACGCCATTGCTCACCAGTTAATGAACCCGCACGCATTGCTGAATAAAATCAGCGAACAATTATCACAGCTACAAGACCGGCCCATTTGCACAGTCTATTGTCAGTTTGACAAAAAGGTACGCCTCGGCCATTGGCTGCGCGGTTCACTGGGCACGCTTAGTCAATGGATTTTTGATCGCGGCCAGTACGGTCAAGCCGGCTTAATGGCCGTGGTGATCAGTGGCGACGGCGAACATCTGCAATGGGATAATCAAACGCTGTGCGCGCACATCGCCACGGAAATCGCCGCACAATATCCGCAGTGGCCCGCACCACAATCACAACAAGTGATTCGGGAAAAACGCGCCACCTTTGCCAGTACGGTGAACGTCAACCAGCATCGGCCCGATACAGAAACGGCTGTGCAAGGTTTGTGGTTGGCAGGCGATTACACTAACACTCACCTGCCCGCCACCCTCGAGGGTGCTGTACGTAGCGGTCGCTACAGCGCACAAAGGATTATCGCCGACCGACGACGACAATGGCTTCAGCAACAACCGCTTAACTCACAGGAAAGAATATGAGCACGAACACACCGCACTTTTTTGCCGAACGGGTCATCCTCATCACCGGCGCTGGCGGCGCCATCGGTGGTGCCGTTGCCAGAGCCCTGGCTGCGCAGGGTGCCAGTGTGGTGCTGATGGGTCGCAGCCTGCCACCCCTGGAAAAAACCTACGATGATATCGTCGCCGCTGGTCATCCAAAACCGGCCATCTGCCCACTGGATTTCGCTACCGCCAAGCCGGAAGACTTTCAGAGCAGCGCAGTGATGATCCAACAGGAATTTGGCCGACTGGACGGCCTGCTGCACTGCGCTGCTACCCTCGGTAGCCTCACCCCCATCGAACATTACGATGCCGGCCTGTGGAATCGTGTGCTGCAGGTCAACCTCACCGCGCCGCTGTTACTCACCCGCGCCTGCCTGCCTTTATTAAAGGCGGCACCCGAGGCATCTGTTCTGTTCAACACCAGCGACGTTGGCCAAAAAGGTCGTGCCTATTGGGGAGCCTACGCCGCCGCCCATGCCTCCATCGAAAACCTGACGCAAACCCTGGCCGACGAGCTGGAAGCCAATACCTCTGTGCGTGTAAACAGCATCGACCCCGGCCCCATTCGCAGCCGGCTGCGTGCGCTCGCCTATCCTGGCGAAGATCCCAACACCCTCCCCTGCGCAGAAACGGTGGTCCCCGTCTACCTCAACTTCTTGGGGCCGGCAAGTGACACGGCTGTTCCCGGCTCACGCATTGTTGCCACAGATTATTTAAAGAAGAATTTGTAAGCTGCTTACATAGAACCTCTGAACCCCGTCCAAACGACCATAAAAATAGCCCAAGCATAGAAGCAAACATGGGTTTGCACTAATGGGTTTGTACTATCTGACGATTTCGATCAGACCACTTTTTCTCACAGACTAGAGTATCCACTTCCCTGCTGACTTCTGCACTCAAGAAACGCCTCATCAGGGAGGCCCTGTATGCCGACAAGTTCATACCCTGCGCCCACCTGCGCAATTCATAAGACAGGACACAACTAATGGTATGGACCCACCTCACTTATTAATCGGCATCTAAAGTGCCAAGATGGA
>CAZXZI010000174.1:0-4586 GCA_964645165.1 uncultured Ectothiorhodospiraceae bacterium | reverse complement strand
GGGGGAGCAAAGCAGGGTAGAGCGGGAAGGATCAACAGGCCGGGGGGGGGTTCGGGCAATGGTGTGTCTGGGCGGTTTTGATTGCGGGTTTTTCACCGATTCCCTACAAAGTATTCACGATCGCGGCCGGGGCAATGTCCATGCTGTTTTTACCCGTTGTGTTGGCATCGCTCGCCGGGCGGGGTGCGCGGTTCTTTTTGGTCACCGCGCTGATTGTGTGGGGCGGGGAGCGCATGGAGCACGCCATCAAAAAATACGTCGATTGGATGGGTTGGGGTATCGTGCTGCTGATCGGCCTGTTTCTGGTCTTGCGTTAATGCTTGTGATGACACGTTTCCGGGCGGCTTTGAGTCTATTGGTTTTGCTGCTTAGTGGTTGCGGTGGCCACCTCTTTCATCGCGTCGAGCGGGGTGAAACTCTTTATTCCATCGGTTGGGTTTATGGTTACGATTATCGGCAGATTGCCCGTTGGAATAATATTCAGCCGCCGTATGCGTTGAGCCCCGGCCAGCGTATTCGGGTGGCGCCTCCGTCAGGGCAACGTGCATTGCCCCTGCAGGAATACCGTGCGTCTATTCGGCAGCAAAAAGACATCAATATCGCGGATAGCAGAAACCCCCTCCCTCCGGTGGTGAATGCAACGGATGATTCGGCCAAAATTATCGATAAATCTCTAAACTTACGGCAGACTGCGCCGGTGTTGCAAAAGGGCGATGCGCAAAGTGTGATTGACGCGGCAAAAACGGCAGTAAAAAAACTTTTTAATCAATCAGGTCTCGTCCCTAAAAAACTGGCACTGCCGGGTAAAGCCACTTGGCAATGGCCAACCAGGAGCCGGCGGGTGCTGTACACGTTTTCAGCCAATAATCCCTTGCGCCAGGGGCTGGATATTGCCGGAGAGACAGGTAGCCCGGTACTGGCCGCCGCCGCGGGTCGCGTAGTGTATGCTGGTAGTGGACTTGTTCGATACGGTAGGCTTATTATCATCAAACACAATGAGAAATATCTCAGCGCTTATGCGCATAACCAGAAGCTGCGAGTGAAAGAAGGCGATGTGGTTAAAGCCGGCCAACGTATTGCCGATATGGGGCGCAGCGGAAACCTTGGTGATAATTTTAAAAACAGCCAGCGAGCAAAATTGCACTTTGAGATTCGACGAAATGGAAAACCAGTTGACCCAAAACGCTATTTACCTCGATAAAATTATTTGTCTTGGTAAGACTGCTGTCCTATTAACTTTCTATCCGTCATTCCGGCGAATGCCGGAATCTAGAATGTCATTAAAATCACTGGATTCCGGCCTTCGCCGGAACGACGGTAGAGGTTACTGGCTATTCATGTCTCAAATCATGCTGCATCTCATGAAAAACAAACAATTACGCCCGCGCAGGAAAATGTCAGCGGGACAGAAGTGTCTTGGTAACAAAGGATATCTGACATGACGTTGGATAAAAGGAAGCACGCAAATATGGACAAGGATGCCTCCAAAGAAGATCAGCCTGAGCAGGATCAAACGCTGGAAGATGGAACCGACAGCGCGCTAGTGCACACGGAAGAAGATAATGCCGATATGACAGCACCCGATTCAGAGCCGGTAGCAGAAACAGAAAAAACCCCAGCTCGTAAAGAGCGCCGCACCGCCAGCCGCAAAGACATTACCGAACGCGATCTCGATGCCACCCGCCTTTACCTGGGTGAGATTGGTTTCTCCCCACTACTAACGGCCGAAGAAGAAGTCTCTATTGCGCGCCGCATTCAAAAAGGCGACATGGATGCGCGCCGGCACATGATCGAAAGTAACCTGCGCCTGGTGGTAAAAATCGCCCGGCGTTATTTGAATCGTGGTTTGGCACTGCTGGATCTTATCGAAGAAGGCAATCTTGGTTTGATTCGCGCGGTGGAAAAATTTGACCCTGAGCGCGGGTTTCGTTTTTCCACCTATGCTACCTGGTGGATTCGCCAGACCATCGAACGAGGCATCATGAATCAGACGCGTACCATTCGTTTGCCCATACATGTAGTCAAAGAAATCAATATCTACCTGCGCGCTGCGCGGCACCTGGCACAAACGCTGGATCACGAACCCAGCCCCGAAGAAATTGCCCAGATGTTGGATAAACCCATTAGCGATGTGAAACGCATGTTGGGTTTGAATGAGCGCGTCACCTCAGTGGATGTGCCCATGGGGCGTGATAGTGACAAGTCCGTGTTAGACGGTATCACCGATGAGCACAACGTGGATCCTTCCGTATTGCTGCAAGATGAAGACATGCACGATTGTCTGGAAATGTGGCTCGGACAAATCAACGATAAGCAGCGCGAAGTGGTGGAGCGCCGTTTTGGTCTGCACGGTCGCGATATTTCCACGCTAGAAGAAGTGGGCAATGAGCTTGGTGTTACCCGTGAACGCGTTCGCCAAATTCAACTGGAGGCTCTGAAGCGGCTTCGCGATGTGATGGAACGTGAAGGATACTCGGTTGAGACTATCTTGAAGTAGATGTTCTTGGTCGGGTTGTTCAGTTCTACTATATTGTTTCTTCGTCATTAATATTTTTAAATACTTCAGTCGCATAAAGTCCCTTCTCCCCTTGAAGGGGAGAAAGTTAGGGCGAGGGGTGAGCGGCATAGCCACTTTAAAAGCAGGTTGGGTATTCTTGCACATAGTCCAACTTACCAAGTTTTATCGTTTGCTTTGGTAAACCAACGTATCCGGGTGAAAAGCATACCAGGCAAACCAGTAACTCATGGTGCTGGGTAGTCGTGTGTTTCCACTATAAATGCGCCCGCTACGGTTCGCATTGTCGAATACCAAGCGAATGCTTTTGCCGCCCACGTTATCGTTCAATTCATTCTGTCCTTTTGGAAATTGCGAAAAAGGATAGGCTTTGCTAACGCCATTGATCTCCACCCCGATCACCCATTCCTTGGGATGAAAACGCTCGTCCCTGGCGGCGACCCCGAACATGATTTGTGGACTTTGCGCATACCCCG
Source organism: uncultured Ectothiorhodospiraceae bacterium (assembly GCA_964645165.1). GTDB lineage: Bacteria > Pseudomonadota > Gammaproteobacteria > SZUA-152 > SZUA-152 > SZUA-152. The sequence goes on along the minus strand of CAZXZI010000174.1, from coordinate 1,595 downwards.
CGTAGGGTGAATGGTTGTAATCGCGCTGGTAGCCGGTGTCTTCGGAAAGCACTTTGGTTTTTGGGTAACGTGTTCGCCAATCCGACCAGCTCGTGTGTTCCAGTGGAATCTGTTGCAAACGCTCGCCTTTTAACGGCCCGGTAATCGCCTGCTTGCGAATCTGCGACCATAGCGACTCGGTCTGTCGGTCATAAAGCAACACGTCGCTGTTGTACAACAAACCGGAAACACCGAAGTCGAATTTTTCCTTTCCGTGATTAGCAAGAAAAGCCATGCCTGTACCGCATAACGGGCAGTAGCTCATTAGTACTGCCGTGTCGCCGAAATGGTCATTGACGATCTCGTGGTAATTAAGAATGCGTACTGGGTAGGCCTTTTGCTCACCGTGCAGGTTGATGCCCAATACGCGGTCGGTATCTTTGAGAAAGCCTGCTTGCGAAACGCGAACAAAGTTGGGCTGGTTGATGGCGGGGATACCGTCCCGCCCCGGGCCACCGTGTTTTATTTCTGCGATCGGCACCAGCGCATCGGACAAATCAAAACCGTTGGTCGGTCCCGCGTGCAACAGCTGCGGTCCCCGCCAAAACCACAGGGCGATGAGCAGCAGCGGGTAAATGACCCAGCGGGCGCGGTTGCCTGTACCCCATTTTTTTTGCAGGAGATTCCACATCGTAACGAGCCTTAATATTCAGGTGTTGTTTAGTGGACTACCGGCGGATGAGTTGGTTACAGGTCACTTTAGCCTGTTGGCTGGGTGGTGACCCGATCAGAGAATTTCTGGTGTAAAAAAACGCCCATCGGTTTCATGGAATAGCGCGGCAGAGTGAAGTGTCAGCAAAGCGGGGATTTACGCTCTGTGCAAATCGGATCATTGCTATCCCGTTAACTTTATTTCCGTCATTCCGGCGAAGGCCGGAATCCAGAATATCATTGAACCCACTGGATTATTCGCTACGCTCACCCTTCGGGCCGCCTTTGGCGTTCAACGCGCTACGCGCTTATGTTCCGGCCTCGGCTTTGGCGTCCTGCGTCGCTCTACCGCCTACATCCCTGTAGGCGTTCGCCGGAATGCCCAAGGCGCTTCGCGGGGCAGGCTCTGACGCGAGGATAATATGCGTTTTCATGTCTTTAATACTGCTAAGGAGTCAAATAGCCAAGTGTTTTGCCGGTTAGACAGCAACGCACACCAAGTTAACGGGACAGCACTGAAATCGGATACAACTTCCCGGCTATTGCTGTTAAGGTTCGCGCATGAAAAATTCAACATTTCCTCTCGGCCTTAGCGCCGTACTCATCGTGTCTTTGTTTCTCTCCGGATGCGGGATGCAAAGTATTCCAACGGCTCTGAATGGGGTCGATGCGGCTTGGTCAGAAGTGCTTAATCAGTACAAGCGGCGCTCGGATCTGATTCCTAATTTGGTTAACATCGTGAAGGGTTCTGCCGCGCACGAGAAAGACACGCTCACCGCTGTTGTGGCAGCCCGTGCCAAGGCAACGCAGACACAGGTCAGTGCAGATCAGTTGACGCCCGAGACACTCGGCAAATTCTCGAAAGCGCAGGCCGGGCTGGGATCGGCGCTGTCACGGCTGATGGT
>CAZXZI010000173.1:0-4659 GCA_964645165.1 uncultured Ectothiorhodospiraceae bacterium | reverse complement strand
GGGGGGGGGCGGGGGGGATAGACAAAGGAGAAACCCCCCGTAGGGACACCCACCCCCGGCCTCCGCCCGCATCGCTCTTCACCCCGACGAACCCCCCCGGCATCTGACCCAGTAAAGTGATTGAGCACATGAGTATGCTCTGAAATGAAGTTGACCCACCACATTCACCTGGGTATCCGGGAAGCCGAGGTGAAAACCAGCCAGCCCCCTTTTGGTTCGCATTCTCGCTATGACTTTGGCTTTGCTGCGCTTTGCGTTAAATATTCCATCACCGATCTTGCACAGCCTCAGATACCAGCTCCAACACCAACGCCTGTGCCTGCTCACTATCCCACTCCCGCGCACCCAATACCCGTCCTGCAAAACGTCCATCACGACCAATGAGGTAAGTTGTTGGCAGCGCCATCACTTCATACTGCTGGCGCACATCGCCATCGGGATCTAGCGCGATGGGAAAACCATACTCGCCGGTTTTAATAAAATCGCGCACCGGGTCAATACTACCTCGATCTGCCGAAACGGCTATCACCACAAAACCTTGATCGCGATACGTTTGCCACAACCTTTCCAATGCAGGCATTTCCTCGCGGCAGGGCGCGCAAAAGCTGGCCCAGAAATTTAGTAGCACCACTTTGCCGCGATAATCAGAAAGGTGCAGCGTCTTGCCGGCGAGCCTGGGAAGGGAGAAGTCCGGTGCCGGTAGACGCTGCTGGGGAGCCGTGATGCGCAAAGCATGAAGTGCTTCTTCCACCGTGCTGGCTTGGGATGCGGAGCCAATATTGCACAATAGAAGAAGTAAACAGCCTCGTAACACTACACTCGAAAATGCATGCTTTGGTTTTTTCATCGCACACTTATTCCAATTTGTTCAACGTGCATGCGTTTGCAAATAACCAAGAATAGACTGCCGCTGTACATCACCGAGTGGTGCAACACCCCGTTCACGCATGCGTTGTTGCATGATGCGCATGACGGCAAGCCATTCGCTGGCCGAGTGCCGTGCCGGGTGCGGCAGGTCGTGACAACGGCCACAGACCTTTACAAAACTGTGGGCTCCAGCACTTTGCGCATCAGGAAGATTCTGCCTCGCGCAGGCGACAAGCAGCACAACCAACAAAATAGCGATCAGCTTCAGGCCACGCATCTCAGAACCCCAGTTTGCTGCCACTGCTGGGTGTGACCTTGCCATTTATGCCAAAGCGACGGCTCTTTTTGGTTACCAACTCCACATACCAGGTGAACATCACTCGGTAATCTTCTTCCAGTTGAGGGCCATTGAGGTCACGATACAGCGGCAGACTCACGTTGACGTCGATGATGTGCAGCGGTGCTGGCTGCCATTGCAGACCGAGGGTGACGAACAATTGGGTGCCACCGTAGTTGCTGGTTTCCCATAGTGGCGTCATGGCCGGCGAGCTGGCGTCACCCTGGGTGGCATGGCCCGAATCGCCACGGGTGTATTCATCCATCACGCCACGAATCTTGCCTTGCTGCTTCGCATTGAGCTGCGCCTGCACCAGCCACTGCGGATGGAACTGGTACATAGCGTAGCCGTCCACGCGCAGCTTGTTGCCCAGGCGGTAGTCGCGATCATTGTCGTACATGCGTGCGGTGACGCTCGCATCAACCCCCCACCACCAGGGTGATAACGAGGCCTGATAGAGAATGCCGAGGGTGGGATCATAGGTGCCGGATCCCAACTGCATGCTATAGGGCAGTAATTCATTCTGGCGCATTGCGACCGGATGTTCGTCGTTGCGCTCGTCAATAGAACCGGTGGGCAGACTGAGGCCGAATAGCAGAGAATACTGCTGCCGGGGGATCAATGGATCATCGGTGTAAAGGCGGTACTTGCCCATGAGCATGGTATCGGCAAGGCCGCTGGACTCCATGGTAAAACCGCCCTGACCGGTCATCGTCTGCATTGCGGTGTTGAACTTCATGTCCATGCTGTTTTGTTTCCACATCATCATCACGCCGCCAAACAGGTCGTCAGTGAAACTGTATCCAGCGGTGAGGTTAAGCATGCGCATGTCCATGGAGGTGGGTACGGCCATGAATTTTCCAGTGGGCGATCCCATCATCACCGGCATACCCAGCAAACTGTCTCCATCGACACTGCTCGTGCCATCGCGCAGACCCTCCATGCGCATGCTCATGGGGCTGAGTTTGAAACGAAACTCATGAGTCTCCGGCACACCTCCACCGGGGATGTTCATGGGCATGTTGCCGCCGCACTTGCCACAGCACAGGCCGACAAAGGCCTGGGCGCTGCCACTCACAAGCACCCCCATCATTCCTAAAACGACCAAGGACGTACTTGCCGCCCAATGTTTAAAATGGCTTTTACGACGCATTGCTACCTCTCTTCTTCAACATTAAAAAGTTGAGAAGATGCTAGCCTGTACCCGCTACGCTCTGGAATGTGACACGTTGTCGCAGGGTTCCTAACCCACTAAAAACCTGGCCTGCAAGCAGCTGCGACAATATGCCGCGCCCTGCGCGAGCCAGCCTGGCTGACACTGGCAGCAGATTCATCGATAATGGGCTCAGCCTTATTGCACCTCGAGCCTTCTGCCAGAAACCCCGTCATGCCTGAACAGTTCATACTCAAGTCCCACACCACTCAGCGCAACCTGCGACGCCTGTTCCTGTTCCGCAGTATCAGCCTCGCGCTGCAAATGCTGACTATTTTTGCTGCCCTGCGCTGGCTGGCATTACCGCTACCCGTCATACCACTGGCCGCGATTCTTATTACTCATACTTTATGGAATGGTTTTACGGCCTGGCGCGCACAACAACAACGTCCGGTAACCGATGGAGAGTTCTTCCTGCAACTGCTCACCGACGTACTCGCCCTAAGTGGGGTTTTTTACTTTACCGGCGGTGCAAGCAATCCGTTTGTGGGTTTTTATCTACTGCCACTGACTATCGCAGCCACAATGCTGCCTTCGCGTTTTGTTTGGGGCATGGCGACAATTATGGTGATCTGTTATTCACTGCTAATGTATGTTTATTTACCGTTAAAAAATGGCAGTCACATGCCACATGGCGCCAGCTTTAATCAACACGTATTTGGCATGTGGTTTGGCTTTGTATTGAGCGCAGCACTAGTCTCATATTTTGTCACCAACATGGCTCAGGCTCTGCGAGAACGCGACCGCGCCCTGGCAGCGACCCGCGAACAATCCTTGCGTGATGGAAATCTGGTCGCACTAGGTACGCTGGCTGCTGGTGCCGCACATGAACTCGGCACACCCTTAAATACCATGGCCATTGTTAGCGATGAATTGCGTACAGAGTATGCAGCGACAGAAAATGTCGAACTCAATAACCAGCTAACGATAATTAGCGATCAAATTATCCGCTGCAAATCAGCGTTATCCGTAATCTCGGCTTCTGCAGGTGAACTACGTGCAGATTCAGGAAAAGCCGTATCTGTAAAATCTTACCTGGAAGACCTGATTCTGCAGTGGCAAAAGGGACGCAGCAACGTAGAAGTACAGACAACCATTTGCAATACGCAACCCGTGCCACTGCTGATCGCCGACCTTTCTCTAGAGCAAGCCATCAACAATATTCTCAATAACGCAGCTGATGCCTCGCCGCACTGGATAAGTATTGATGCCCAGTGGGCAGAGAACACCCTCATCCTGAAAATTTGTGACCGTGGCCCCGGCCTTAGCCCGCAGGCCAAAACCCGGATAGGCAAAACACCCTACAGCGACAAGGAGCATGGCCTGGGGCTGGGACTTTATCTGGCGCATTCCGTGATCCAGCGCCTGGGTGGCGACGTCCGCCTGCTTAACACGGCACAAGGTAATTGCACGCAGATTCGTCTGCCTTTACTGAAAAAACCGGTATGACCACACTGCCCAATAAAACCCTTTTACTCGTGGACGACGACATCACCTTTTGCAGGGTGCTGGCCAAGGCATTGGAGAAACGCGGTTTGAATGTGTTCATCGCCACAAAAGTTGACACAGGCATGGAACTAGCCACCGATCACCAACCGGACTTCGCGGTGATTGATCTGCGCATCGGTCACGAGTCCGGCCTGGCATTAGTGGAAATGCTACATCGCCAAAACCCCGCCCTACGCATGCTCATGCTCACTGGCTACGCCAGCATCGCCACCGCCGTAGAGGCCATTAAACTGGGCGCTGTGCACTACCTCAGTAAGCCCGCTTCCGTGGATGACATTCTTCGTGCCCTGCAAAGCACGCAGGGTGACAGTGCCGTCAACCCGGCTGATAATCCCATCTCCATCAAACGCCTGGAATGGGAACATTTGCAAAAAGTATTACTGGAACACGATGGCAATATTTCTGCCGCCGCCCGCGCATTGAACATGCACCGACGCACCTTGCAGCGCAAGCTGGCCAAGCGGCCGGTTCGCGCCTGACCCCTGGTAAACCAAGACGATTTTTGCATTCAAAAACACTCAGCAGATTGTAAAAATCTCCTACTCAGCATCACTGCTGTCCTGTTAACTTTTTTCCGTCATTCCGGCGAAGGCCGGAATCCAGTGGTCGCCTAAGAGCGCCTACTTTTGGTTCAACGACTTCCTGGATACCGGCCTGCGCCGGTATGACGATTACGGTGTTAACGGGACATATATGGACCCACCCCGTTTTGCAAGGTAACCCCATCACATTG
>CAZXZI010000172.1:0-4913 GCA_964645165.1 uncultured Ectothiorhodospiraceae bacterium | reverse complement strand
TGGACGATATTTCGCCACTTTTCAGCACTCGCGGACCCCCCTGGAACACAAACACAAGATATTGTGTCTGCGAGCAAGAATAGGGGCAAGTCAGAACACTGTCAACGAGCTTGGTAATATTTAAATATAGGGTAAATAATGCTTTATATCAGCAAGATATATTATTTTTATAGCGTCAAACTCATCAATATTTTTTTGCTTTGTTTAAAATAAGCAATTTCATCACCACTAGATATAGTGTTCAATAAATACACTAAATTTCACGTCTTGCCCCCTTGATACGCCCATCGGCATCCCTATATTGGAGAGCAGAAGGATCATTTTTTTAACTGCGGGCCTGGTGTATCGCTCGCTCAAACTGCGAAAAGCAGGAGGACATCATGAACATTATCCATTACGACCCCTGGCGTCGATTCCAGCAACTACAACGCGAAGCGGGCAACCTGCTTGACTCCCGTCTCGACTCCGATGATGGCAGCGCCACGATGGCCACCAGTGACTGGGTGCCGGCGGTAGACATCAAGGAAGAAGACAACCGCTTTTTAATTGTTGCCGACGTGCCCGGTGTTGAACCCGACAATATCGAGGTGCACATGGAGAACGGCATGCTCTCCATCAAAGGGGAACGGCACGAAGAACACACGGATGAAAAAGAAGGCTACAAGCGCATTGAACGGGTTCACGGTAGTTTCCACCGCCGCTTCAATCTGCCCGAGACTGCGGATGCGGAGAACATCACCGCCAAGAGTCGCAATGGCTCGCTGGAGATCAGCATCCCCAAGCGCGAGGAGTTAACGCAAACACGCAGGATTACCGTGGAGCACTAAAGTCATATCACTGCGCTAGCGCAGAGTGCGACGGGTTTGCCCGTCGCACTCTGCGGCTGTCTGAGTCAGCTGAGATCCTCCGATGGCGACGCGGCGGCCGAGCTTACTTCGGCAATACCGATTCACCCCGCCACAGGTCTTCTATCGATTCCCGCTGACGCACCACAGTGAACCGATCACCATCTACCATCACCTCGGCCACCCGCGGTCGCGAATTATAGTTAGAGCCCATGCCAAAACCGTAGGCACCCGCGGAGCACACCGCCAGCACATCGCCGGCCTCGAGATTCAGCTCACGCGACTTACCCAGGAAGTCACCCGTTTCACAAATCGGCCCCACCACATCGTAAAGGGCGGCGTCTCCGCTGTCGCGCTGCTGCACGGGAATGATGTCCTGCCAGGCACCGTAAAGTGCCGGGCGCAATAAATCATTCATCGCGGCATCCACAATGGCAAAACTTTTTTCATCACCCGGTTTGAGATATTCCACGCGTGATAACAGCACGCCTGCATTACCGGCAATCGCCCGACCGGGTTCGAGGACAATCTCCAGATTGCGCTTTTTTAACGGGCTCAAAATCGCCTCTGCGTAGTCGGCGGGGCTGGGTGGCGTTTCGTCCTGATAGGTAATGCCCAGCCCCCCACCCACGTCGATGTGCTGCAATTGAATACCCTGTTCTGCCAGCGAATCAATCAGCATCAGCACCCGATCCAACGCATCCACAAAGGGGGTAACATCCGTGAGCTGCGAACCAATGTGGCAATCAATACCCTGCACATCGATGTTCAACATTTCGGCGGCACGCTGATACACCGTTTCGGCCTGCTGAATATCGATGCCAAATTTGTTTTCTTTTAGGCCGGTAGAAATATACGGGTGGGTTTGCGCATCCACGTCGGGGTTCACGCGAATCGACACCGGCGCACGCACATCTTCTTCGCCTGCTATATCGTTCAACCGCTCCAGTTCGGCCAGAGATTCCACATTAAAACAGCGGATTCCCAGTTGCAGGGCATAGCGCATGTCTTCCGCGCTTTTACCCACGCCGGAAAACACCACTTTGTCGGGGTGCCCACCTGCGGCAATCACCCGCCGTAATTCACCGCCTGAAACGATATCAAAACCCGAACCTAATTGCACCAGCACGTTGAGCACAGCCAGATTGGAATTGGCTTTTACCGCATAGCAAATAAGATGCGCCTGGTCTATGAAGACGTTATCAAAGGCACACCAGTGGCGCTCCAGCGTGGCGCGGGAGTACACATAGCAGGGTGTACCGACTTCATCGATAATACGTCGCAAGTCGACGTCTTCCGCAAACAGGCGCCCGCTGCGATAGTCAAAATGATTCATGGATTTTTACAGCTCTTCTTTAACTCAAACGTATTCAGTATTCCGAGGATTCAATGGGCATGTCCGGCCGCACTAAATCTCCCTTCTGCCCACAGGCGCTCAACAGGCTGCCTGTACCCAAAATCGCAATCACCAACCAAAGTAGATATTGTGCCCAGCAAATTTTCATCGAATAATCCTCACTCAGAATAGCCAATTATAAACGGACGCCCACGGGAAACACAGCGTCACACACAAGCCTTCGATCAACAAGGAGAACCCCAATGGAATCCGGTGAATTCAATCAGAAAGTCGATGACACCCTCTCGGCCATTGAAGATGCCCTGGATGTTTGTGCTGCAGACCTGGACTGGGATTTTGCCGGTGGGATCCTCACTATTGAATGTGACAATGGTTCACAGGTGATTATTAATCGCCAGGAGCCCACCCAACAAATTTGGCTCGCGGCTCGCGCAGGCGGCTTTCACTTTGATTACCACACAGATGAAGATTGCTGGAAACAGGACGAACTGGAATTGTTTGCACTACTTAATCAATGCCTGAGCGAGCAGTCCGGCGAAACGGTCGAATTGGTGAGCCGCTGATCAACATGCTAACCGACCCACCCATCGAAATCGAAACGGGGCCGTCCCCCAGCGCCTCGGTGATCTGGTTGCACGGCCTCGGTGCTGATGGCAATGACTTTGTGCCCATCGTGCCCGAGCTGTCATTGCCCGCTGAACTTCAGATTCGCTTTATTTTTCCACATGCCCCAATACGCCCAGTCACCTGCAATGGTGGATTCGAGATGCGCGCCTGGTACGACATTTATTCGCTGGAAGAGTTTTCTCACGAAGATGACAAAGGCTTAATCGCTTCTCAACAAATAGTGAACGCCTTAATCGACACCGAAATCCGCCGCGGCATTCCAACGCGACGCATCGTTCTGATGGGTTTCTCGCAGGGAGGTGCCGTAGCATTATTTGCTGGTCTGCGATATTCACAGCCACTGGCTGGCATTGGTGCCTTATCGACTTACCTGCCACGGCACCAATCACCCGCCGATGATTACAGCATCCATAAGCCGCCAATTTTCATGGCGCATGGTCGGCAAGACTCCGTCGTCAAATATCAACACGGAGAAAAATCCTGCGCCTTGCTCAGAAAATTGGGTTACAGCATTCGCTGGAAAGAATATGCCATGGAACACGCGGTGGGCGCTGAAGAAATTAACGATATTGCTGTTTGGCTAAGCGAATGCCTGCCAATAATGCATCCTGATTTAAAACTTTGATAACTCGCGGTTCATCTTTTCTTCAATGCGCTTCTTATATTTCAAATAATCGATGGCCTGGACCTTATCTGTTCGCCCTGCACCCAGCAGCGTCGGCGATAAATCCACATCCGTAATATAAATCGGATAGAGCTGCTTACTGACCCGCCGCCCCAATATATAACGAACCACTTCTTTAAACAGGTTTTTTCCATACTCCATGGACGAAAATTCCCGATCATTACAATACACCGTAAACTCCGCACTTTGCTCCACCATGTCGCCAATCACCTGCACATCAAAATAACGCAACGGTCGATCTGCATCCGGCGTCCTGCGTTCAAAACTATATTTATTGGCACGGCGCTTTTTTACCTTATAAATCTCCAAGGCATCCAACATCAGGCTGGCATTTTCATCCTGAAACAAAAAACTTTGCCGGTTCAATACTGCCTCAAAAAATCGGCTGTAATGGTTCACTAAAGCCTCATCCTCGAAATAGGGGATTCGTTGGTGAAATAACGATCCATTTTCATCTAATACAAAAATATCTACATCATCGTCCAAGCAAAAATAAAACATCTGAATAAATCCAGTACGGTTTTTTGCAAGAATAGAAGGTAATGGCGTACTCAACAGAGCGTGACGGTCTACCTTAATGGGGCGAAATGTGTCTTGAGGAGAAGCCAGTGTTTCCAGCAACTTTTCATAAGTTGCTTGCTGCGAATATGAAAACGCACCTGCGCTGGATTCTAGCAAGTAATAGTGCTTCTCTACCTGTAAAATATATCGCGCGCCACCTTTCTTGTGCGTATTCGAAAACGTCGCGGCCACATCTTTGTAAAGCTCTTCAATGCGCTGCGCAATTGCCCGACTGTGGCTGGAGGAATAACTAAATGCTCGCATGGCGGGCGGTTCGGCAGCATTATCCGCTGTATTCCAATACAGGTACTGCGAGAAACAATCCAGAAGACCTTCAATGCCCGTGTATTTGTAGGTAATCACTTCCTGCCAGGAAGTGACCACGACCAGGTCAAATGTTAATGCCAGATTTAATGAAAAACCGCTGTAATTCATGACATCGGCCTGATCACTGACCAAATCTGTACCCCGTCGAGAATGACGGGGCAGAGGATCGATACCAACGTTTGCGAACATACACCCTTCTTCAATCAGGGGAGGATTTTTAAAGTTCTCGATCCCGGCCTCTCGCAAGCCACCCTTTGGGAACAGGGTCTGAAAGGCATCAAGGATTGCCCGCGTTTCTTTTACATCCAATATGCCGTTACTCAACAGCAGTGTGATAATGGTACGCGGCCCAACCAGGCAATTAAAATGACACCAGGCAAGAACCTCAACAACGCTACGTGCGCGCTTCAGCGAACCACCTGGCTCGTGTCCTTCTACCACACTGGGATACAAGCTCCATGATTCTTCGGCGCCTTTTCCACTACTTTGAATAATCGTGATATTACTTTCC
>CAZXZI010000171.1:0-4959 GCA_964645165.1 uncultured Ectothiorhodospiraceae bacterium | reverse complement strand
CGGCATGAAAATGCCGACCCATGCGGAGCAGTTTTGGCCACAGGAGGGGTTGATGCGCCGCGCCCCTTAATAATGCCGTGACGGGTGGTGATGCTGTCATCAAAACTATTCTGTTCATTGTCTGCATCGTCAGACAATTGAGTCTCTTGCAGCAACAGGTGAACGCGCTCGGCTTTCAGCTCGCCCTGCGCGGTGTGTTCATACAATTTCAACAATACCTGTTCCGCCGCACGCACTGGCGCAGCATCACCCAGCACCGTGAAACTATTGCCACGATTATTCACTTCCACACCAAGGCGCTCTTCCACCAGGTGCAGGTGTTCGTTGAACTGGCCGCACAAGTTGGCCAGTCGCAGATTATCGGCGGGTTCGAGGGTGAAACTGCGTGAGTCAGGTTGATCGTTCAAATGGGGAATCGGTTCTGTTGTGAACACAAATAAAAACGTAGGTGCGGATGCCAGTGCTTAGCCATAAGTACAGGCTACGCCATTCCGCGTTCGGCTGCCAATGACATTTCATCATCTAATTGTACAACTTCGCCGCGCAGTGAGTTGGGATACGCGTCGGTGATACGCACATCAACAAACGTGCCAATTAAACGCGGCTGACCGGCAAAATTCACCACGCGATTATTTTCCGTACGACCACTCATTTCATTGACGTCTTTGCGTGAAGGACGTTCAACCAATACTCGTTGTACCGTGCCCACCATTTGCTGGCTGATGGCCGCGGCCATTTCACTGATACGCGCCTGTAAAATGGCGAGGCGTTGTTTTTTCTCCGTCAGCGGCACATCGTCGGGCAAGTCGGCAGCCGGGGTGCCAGGCCGGGCGCTGTAGACAAAGCTGAATGAGTGATCGAAGCCGATGTCTTCGATCAGTTTCATGGTGGCCTGAAAGTCCGCTTCGGACTCGCCGGGGAAACCGATAATGAAATCTGACGACAGACTCAGATTGGGTCGTACTTCACGCAGGGCGCGCACCTTGGCCTTGTATTCCAGTGCGGTGTGGCCACGTTTCATTTGCACCAGAATACGATCGGCGCCGGTTTGCACGGGCAAGTGCAAATGCCCCACCAACTCCGGCACCTCGGCGTAGGCCTGGATCAGCGAGTCGGATAATTCCACCGGATGCGAGGTGGTGTAACGAATGCGATCGATACCTTCCACGGCGGCGACATAGTGGATCAGCAGAGCCAAGTCGGCGCTCTCGTCTTCAACATCACCTTCGTCACCACCTTCAGTATCACCGTCGTCCATCTGCCCACGGTAAGCATTGACGTTTTGCCCCAGCAAGGTGACTTCGCGCACACCCTGCGCCGCCAGTTGCGCTACCTCGGTCAGCACATCATCAAACGGCCGGCTGATTTCTTCGCCACGGGTGTACGGCACCACGCAGAAGGTACAGTATTTGCTGCACCCTTCCATAATGGACACGAAGGCGGTGGGGCCATCGGATTTGGGGGCGGGCAAGTTATCGAACTTTTCTATCTCGGGGAAAGAGACATCCACTTGAGGCTTTTTGTTTTTTTGCAACTCGGCCAGCATCATCGGCAGGCGATGCAGGGTCTGTGGGCCAAAGATCAAATCCACGTAGGGTGCCCGTTGGCGGATTGCAGCGCCTTCCTGGCTGGCCACACAGCCGCCGACACCAATCACTACTTCGGGCCGCTTAGCTTTGATTTCACGCCACATGCCCAGCTGGGAGAACACCTTCTCCTGCGCCTTTTCACGCACCGAGCAGGTATTGAGCAGCAGCACGTCAGCCTCTTCTGGCGTGGCCACCAAATTCAGGCCATGACTCTCGCCGAGCAGCTCCGCAGATTTGCTGGAGTCATACTCGTTCATCTGACAGCCGATGGTTTTGATGTACAGCGTGCGAGGAGATTTCATGGGCTAACCGGGCTACCTATACCTATGGCAGCAATTCAAAATTGACGGAGCAGCGCAGGTTAGCATATTTACCGGTTTTTTTCCTGCTGCCATTTGAAAACGGAACTTCAGGCGGGCAGCTTAAATCCTCCGCGCAATACCCCCCCGTCACTCTATCGGGTAAGGCAATACGGGATGTTATTGCCGAGCCCGGAATCCAGAGCGCGAAGAGATACCAAGCGCCTGGATCCTGGTCTACTCTGGGATAACGATAATCGCAGAGCTACTTTTCGTAGCTCGATTCTGCAGCAATTTTGTGAATACTCAGGTCGGCCCCTTCGTACTCTTCTTCCTGAGTGAGACGAATACCCAGGGTTTGTTTGACCATGCCATAAATTGCCAGCCCCCCCGCCAGCGCAATGCCCACGCCCATCACCGTACCCGCCAGCTGAGCCGTAAACGTCACGCCGCCCATACCTCCCAGTGATTCGAGCCCAAAAATTCCGGCCGCGATACCACCCCAGGCACCGCACAAACCGTGCAACGGCCAGACACCCAGCACATCATCGATCTTCCATTTGTTCTGCGTCAGAGTGAAAGTCCAGACGAACAGGCCGCCGGCCACCGCACCCGTCACCAGCGCACCCAGGGGATGCATGAGGTCAGAGCCAGCACATACCGCCACCAGCCCCGCCAACGGGCCATTGTGCACAAAACCTGGGTCATTTCGACCCACCACCAAGGCCGCAAGAATGCCGCCCGCCATGGCCATCAACGAGTTCACCGCCACCAGACCGCTCACTGCGTCGATGGTCTGTGCCGACATCACGTTAAACCCAAACCATCCCACGGTGAGAATCCACGCACCCAGCGCGAGAAAAGGAATGCTCGACGGCGGATGCGCAGAAATGCGGCCGTCTTTGTCGTAACGACCGTGGCGGGCGCCCAACAACAATACCGCGCCCAGCGCGATCCAGCCGCCCATGGCATGCACGACCACCGAGCCGGCAAAATCGTGAAACTCGGCGCCAAAACTCGCGTGAATCCAGTCCTGCAAACCAAAGTTTCCATTCCAGATCATGCCTTCAAAAAAGGGATACAGCAGGGCGACAATCACAAAGGTCGCCAGCACCTGTGGATAAAAACGTGCCCGCTCGGCGATACCGCCGGAAACGATGGCGGGAATGGCTGCAGCAAAGGTCAGTAGAAAAAAGAACTTCACCAGCTCATAACCATTTTTATCGGTGAGCGCCTGCGCCCCATCCATAAATCCCAAGCCGTAGGCAACGCCGTAGCCGATAAAAAAGTAGGCAATGGTGGACACTGCAAAGTCCACAATGATTTTCACCAGAGCATTGACCTGATTCTTCTTGCGCACCGTGCCCACTTCCAGGAATGCGAAGCCCGCATGCATAGCCAGCACCATAATCGCGCCAAGAAGAATGAATAAAACGTCACTGCCTGCACCACTTGCTACGGTTGTTTCCACGCGTTTCTCCCTTCACTGTTCCAATGTTGTCTTTGCCAGCACGCTGGCCGACCGCATTCACCGGTTATTGTTATTTTGCTTCGCACGCGCACCATTTTCAGTCGGTCGCGCACTATACCAGCGCAAACTATACCGAACCCGACGAAAGTCCGCTATTTTTGGTTTTTATGGACGGGAAAAATGCATAATTAACGTGCGCGTGACGAGTCAAAATAGTGCGCACAGGAGGCAAAGCCGCAACGGGTATTGCGATTCAAAAAATAAGCCGCTAAAGATGCGGCAGAACATAAAGAAAAAATGACAAACTTTCTCAAACCTTCTTAAACAGAAACCTAACGTCTTTCGCGCCCTTAACGATGAAAAACCCCGCCAATCCCCCCTATTCAGTGGGCAATCTTAGGCCAATAGGTCTCGAGTTTGAAAGCCGGACTGTGCTTCTGCACATGGCACTGGGCGCAAATCTTTTCCTTGGGCCACTCCGCATTGGGCAGGGGCGTGCTGCCAGCAGACTCCACATGATCGCGCCCGGCACCGTGACAGTTTTCACATTGCACGCCCAGCAAATGACCGGTGACATTCATGTCGATAAATCCGCCGGGTTTTTCAAAACCCACGGTGTGACATTGGATGCAGGCGGGATCGAAGGCCTTGTTCACATCCTCCAGGTCTTCGTAGGCAATAGCGTGTTGGCTGTCGAACCAGATCTTGTGTTGTTTTTGGTGACAGGTCTGGCACAATTCCTCGCCTACAAAGGGACTTTTGCCTGATTGCCGCTTTTTCTTTACTGCCACGCGCTGCAGATAATCAGCTTTTACCCGTTCATTATATTCGTCGTACCAGGCCTGTAGCTGCGGCGCATCGGCCATGCTCTCTGGCATGGGCAGAACGCTGTGTTTCCAACTGGTAATGCGTCCCGTCTTGAGGGTAAAATCCAAACGCCCCAGACGCATGCCGCGCGAGCCCGGCTGCACTACCAGCGTGTGTTGTTCCCGCCGCGCCTTGCCGTACACCTCGTAAGCCGCCTTTTCGATCAACACATCGACATTATCCAAACCCACCTGCTCGGCAAATTGTTGACTGCTCAGCGTCGTGCTCACCACCGTGAGCTCACCGGCTTTTTTCGCGCGCTGTAATGCCGTACGAAGTGGCTTCGGCGAGGCAAGCGTCAAACTGTGTTGGCCCTGCATTTTCCGCAGTGGTGAATCCGCGGTATCCAGCCAATTGAAAAAACGGATGCGCTGTTGGCCGCGGGTGATCAATCGATCCGCAACGAAAAGATCTTTTCCCGTGCCCAGTGCCTCACTAGCATTACTCAGCACCCAGGGCAGTGTCGTGCCCGTCACGAAATCCACACCATAGGCAAGATCCCGCCACTGCACACCCACAGCGTCGTAGCCCAAGGTTTCAAAACCCTTGAGAATGTATTCACCCTTGAGACGATCACCAGGGCCATCGGCGCTGAGCAGGCCACCGGCGGAAACCAGCAGTAAATCCGGCGTCTTTTCGCGCAGTTGCTGTAATAAGGTGGCGCGACGTTTGATGCCACCAAAATTGCCTTCCGCGCTACAGCCGCAGGGTTCCAGCTCACCATCCAGATTGC
>CAZXZI010000170.1:0-5282 GCA_964645165.1 uncultured Ectothiorhodospiraceae bacterium | reverse complement strand
GGGTATAGAGTATTCAGCGGTATTAGAGACATGAATATGGGCAACCTCTTCCCGTCATTCCGGCGTAGGCCGGAATGACGGCCAATAAAAAATTACGTGAATGATTAAAAAAGAAAGGAATAAGCATGCCAAAGGCAAGTGAACTAAAAAGGGGCAATGTGGTTGAGATTAATGGCGCACCCTATGTGGTCAAGACCATCGAGTCGCGAAGCCCATCGTCCCGTGGCGCACAAACAATTTACAAGATCCGTTTTAACAATGCGCAAACTGGCCAAAAGCTGGATGAGAGTTGCAAGGCCGATGACATGTTCACCGAGCTGGATCTTATCAAACGTCAGGCGCAGTTTCTCTATCAGGACGGTGACATGTTCACCTTTATGGATATCGAAGACTACAGCCAATACACACTCAGCAAAGACGAAGTCGAAGATGAATTGGGTTATCTGGTGGATGGGCTGGAAGGCATTTATGTATTGATTGTCGACGATCGTGTGCTGGGCATAGAATTACCGCAGACGATTAACCTGGAAATCAAAGATACGGCGCCGGCGTTAAAAGGTGCCACGGCCGCAGGTCGTACCAAGACGGCAGTATTGGTTACCGGGCTGGAAGTGCAAGTGCCGGAATATATTGAAAACGGTGAAGTGATAAAAATAAACACCGATGGCAATAAGTTTATGTCGCGAGCCTGAACGATATTAGCAAAGACTGACGTAAATGATGCTTACTTAAATTTAAACTTACCGTCATCCCGGCGCAGGCCGGGATCCAGCTTCCACATGGGTGGTGTTTATCCTGGATTCCGGCCTTCGCCGGAATGACGACTAAAAATTCCATGGAAAATATTTTGAACAAAGAATCAGTAGCCGTTGAAGAAAATGAAAATCAGGAAGCTGTAGCGGAACAACCCATGGCCACGGTGATGATCGGCGACAGCCGCATCACCTTGTTGGGTACCGCACACGTCTCGCGCACCAGTGCCGAAAAGGTCAAGGAATTGATTGAGACCGGCGACTACGATGCGGTGGCCGTGGAGCTGTGTCCCAGCCGTTACAGCTCCATCGTTAATCCCGATGCCTTGGCGAAAATGGATCTGTTTCAGGTGATCCGCGAAGGCAAGGCTTCTATGGTGGCAGCCAGTCTCGCACTCGGAGCCTTTCAACAAAAAGCTGCCGAACAAATGGGTATTCAACCTGGAGCGGAAATGCGCGAGGCCATTGATTGTGCCAAAGCTGCTACGTTGCCTGTGTTACTGGTGGATCGCGAAGTGGGCACCACGCTCAAACGTATTTATCGCAACGTGCCCTGGTGGAGACGGATGAATTTGATTGCCGGTCTTGTAGCCAGCGTTGTTTCCAGCGAAAAGGTCAGTGAAGAAGAAATCGAACGCCTGAAAGAGGGCGACATTCTTGAGTCTACCTTTGCCCAGTTCGCGGAAGAAGAGCAAGACCTGTTTAAACCCCTCATTGGCGAGCGCGATCACTACATGGTGGCGCGTTTACAGCAGGAGGTCGCCAAGCATCCGCACGAAAATATTTTGGTGGTGATCGGTGCAGGCCATCTGGCGGGCATGGTTAAACGCTTTGAAGAGGTGTTATCGTCTGCCGATTCTGCGGATGGAGTGATTACAGAACTCGACACCGTGCCCGCCGGCATGCGTTGGTTGAAGTATTTCCCGTGGCTGATTGTGGCGCTGGTATTTGTGGGATTTGCTATTGGTTTTTCCCGTAGTCCCGAGATGGGCTGGTCGCTGGTGATGGACTGGGTGTTGATCAACGGCGGCTTGTCTGCATTGGGTGCGCTCATTGCTGCTGCTCACCCAGTCACTATTATCGGCGCCTTTATTGCCGCGCCGTTGACCTCGTTGAATCCCACTATCGGTGCGGGGATGGTGACGGCGGCCATTGAAGTCTATTTCCGCCGACCCAAAGTGGGAGATTTCAGCAAGCTGCGCACCGACACAACTACAATGAGTGGCTGGTGGAAAAATCGTGTCACCCGCACCTTGCTAGTGTTCATGTTCAGTACTATCGGTTCTGCCATCGGCACCTACGTCGCAGGTTTTCGTATCTTCGATAAACTTAGCGGTTAAGGGCGCTCACGCATGTCTGCACATTTCCGCCAAACCACTGCCCCTTCAGAAAACCGCAAAGACTGGGCTAATATCCGGGCTTTGATGCCGTATCTGTGGGAATACCGTGGTCGAGTATTATTGGCATTAAGCAGTTTGATATTGGCCAAGGTTGCTAACGTGGGTGTGCCGCTAATATTGAAAGAGCTGGTGGACAAGCTGGACGTGAAGGTTGATACCATTATCGCGCTGCCGGTGGCGCTGCTGTTAGCCTATGGTGCGTTGCGATTGAGTGCATCATTGTTTAACGAATTGCGAGATGTGCTATTTACTCGCGTACGTTACCGCGCCATGCGTCGCTTGACCCTACGCACCCTTGAACATCTACACAAACTGTCATTGCGTTTTCATCTGGAAAGAAAAACCGGCGCCATCAGTCGAGACCTTGCACGGGGCGCTGCCAGCCTCAGTACGTTGCTTAATTATTTTACCTTTAGCATCCTGCCCATCCTGGTGGAGTTCTTGATGGTGGCGAGCATTCTGGTGAGTCAGTACGACTTGGTCTTTACGCTGATTATCTTTGGTAGCGTTGCGGTTTATGTGGCCTTTACCTTTGCTGTGAGTAATTGGCGCATGGGTTATCGCCTGGCAATGAATCGTTATGAATCACAAGCCAATAACGAAGCTATCGAAAGCCTGATCAATTATGAAACGGTAAAGTATTTTGGCAACGAAGAACTGGAACTGAAGCGCTGCGGTGCGACGCTGGGTAAATGGGAAGACAACGCCGTCATCAGTCAGTCCTCCATGTCGGCATTGAATTTTGGGCAGGGCGCAATTATTGCCGTAGGCGTCACGATGATTATGTTTTTTGCCGCGGACGAAGTGCGCAACGGTGATATGAGCATTGGTGACTTTGTGCTAGTAAATGCCTTCCTGTTGCAGTTATTTATCCCGCTGGGTTTTCTCGGCATCGTCTATCGGCAGATGAAACATTCACTCACTGACATGGATCATCTGGTGAAGTTGTTAGAGGAAGAGGAGGAAATCAAAGACGTTCCCAATGCCGCCGAGCTGGAAGTCAGCCAGGGCGAGGTGCGCTTTGAACATGTGGCCTTTGCTTATCAACCGGATCGGCCGATTCTGCACGATGTGGACTTCACCATCGCACCGGGTAAAAAGGTGGCCGTGGTGGGTGCCAGTGGTGCAGGTAAATCCACCCTGGCGCGACTGCTGTTTCGTTTTTATGACGTGGGGCAGGGACGAGTGCTCATCGATGGGCAGGACATCAGCCAGGTGACACAAGCGAGCCTCCGCGCCGCCATCGGCATTGTGCCGCAAGATACGGTGTTGTTTAACGAAAGCCTGCAATACAACCTCGCCTATGCGCGCCCGGAGGCGACGCAGGACGAAATCATCGCCGCCTCAAAAATGGCGCAACTGCATCGGTTTGTGCAGAGCCTGCCAGAAGGTTACGACACTGTAGTAGGTGAACGGGGCCTGAAATTATCCGGTGGAGAAAAACAACGCGTCGCCATCGCCCGCGCGATTCTCAAACGCCCGCGCATTTTGATCTTTGACGAAGCCACTTCGGCGTTGGACAGTGAATCCGAACAAGCCATACTCAATGCACTGAAAGTAGCCAGTACCGACCACACCACATTGGTGATCGCCCATCGCCTATCCACCATCGTTGATGCCGACCAAATTTTGGTAATGGAAAACGGCCGCATCGTGGAGCGGGGCAGTCACTCAATTCTGCTGAGTCACGATGGCGTCTACGCCAAGCTGTGGACCTTGCAGCTGAATGAGCAGCTGGAATCGCAGATCTAGCGGTTCAATGCACACATCGCGTATGCAAACTTATTCTTTCTGAACTCTGAAATTGTCTGTTTTCTAACCGTCACGGTTATTTATTTGGAACATCAAACGGGAAGTCAGGTGTCTCGTTGATTTGTGCCAAAAAACAACGTTTAATCGAGGTCAAATTGTAAAGTAGATGGCGAGACAGGGGGTCTCGTTAATCAAGCTGTTAGGCAAACAAATGAAAAAAGAAACCATCATTAAAGTAACCCTCATTAATACAATAATTTTGGCTTCTCTTTGTTTTGCTGCATATGGAATTTTGCTTATTACTAGTGAAGGAGCATCAAATACAATTATTATTTTTGGTTCCTCTTCTTTACTATATGGTTCAATATCAATCATTCACTTAATTGGCATTTTTCTAAAAAGAAAAATAATACCAATTAAAGCAATAAATTATATTGGTTCTTTATTTTTAGTAACTTTTGTTCTAGCTTCACTAGATGTTGGCAGAATCAGTGGTTTAGAATGGATTGGGATATTTATTGTTGCAATTTTGGTTTTTGCTATTTCGCTATCATTGAAACGTTTAGGTGCATCTGACAATGTTGCCTAACAGGTAATCATGAGAAAACCCAGGCCAGAGAGCAATTGTTTCTAACATTAGAGAATATTGTTCTCTGAACCCAATGTTTTGACTATAGTGGTTTAATTTAGGGAAAGGTCAGGTTCATGTTACTTCAACACACTCGATGGTCGCATGGCGTAGGCAGTATGGCACGTATCTTTGCTCTCCTTATCAGTCTCTCCTGCATTTCTTTAACGGCCAACGCTACTCCCGGTGAAGTCAAAGTTGGCGAGATTTTACGTGATGGGCTAATGCAAGGATTGACCGGTAATTCGTTGATGCTTTCCAAGTATCGCGGCAAGCCGTTAATCATTAATGTTTGGGCGAGTTACTGCACACCCTGCTTATCTGAAATGGGATCACTTGAGCGACTACAGAAACGATATGGTAAGGATATTAACCTGATTGGCATCTCAATTGATGACTACCCCGACCGCGCCAAAGCTTTTCTCCGCAAAGCCAATACAACATTTCCACACTATATTGATCACAAGCTTAAGCTGGAGAACATGTTGGGCGCCAATAGTATTCCACTGACACTGCTGATCGATGCACAGGGTCGTGTGCTGCATAAAGTTCGCGGTGCACGGGAGTGGGACAGTCCAGATATAATTGAGGCCATCGGAAAGATGTTTAACATCAAGATGTGATTTTCTACCTTTAAAGTCTTCAAATAGGGGATTTAAAATCCCACGCCTTTAGGCGGCATGGTTGCTTTTACTCCCTTTTATGCCCTTTGGGTACTCCCAGTTTTGGGAGTACCCAAAGGGCATAAAA
>CAZXZI010000169.1:0-5352 GCA_964645165.1 uncultured Ectothiorhodospiraceae bacterium | reverse complement strand
AATAATCCGGTATTGATTGGTGAGCCCGGCGTGGGTAAAACCGCCATCGCCGAAGGTCTGGCACAGCGCATCATCAATGGTGAAGTGCCAGAAGGCATGAAGGGCAAACGTCTGTTGTCGCTAGACATGGGTGCGTTGATTGCGGGTGCAAAATTCCGTGGTGAATTCGAGGAGCGGCTTAAAGCCGTGCTAAACGACTTGTCCAAACAAGAAGGACAAATCATTTTATTCATCGACGAGTTGCATACCATGGTGGGTGCGGGCAAGGCCGAAGGTGCTATGGATGCAGGCAACATGCTCAAACCTGCACTGGCGCGTGGAGAACTACATTGTGTGGGCGCCACCACGCTAGATGAATATCGGCAGTACATCGAGAAAGATGCGGCATTGGAGCGTCGTTTCCAAAAGGTGTTGGTAGATGAACCCAGTGTGGAAGACACCATCGCCATCCTGCGCGGGTTGAAAGAAAAATACGAAGTACATCACGGCGTTGACATCACGGATCCGGCGATTGTGGCTGCGGCCACTCTATCGCATCGTTACATTACTGATCGCCAATTGCCGGACAAGGCGATTGATTTAATCGATGAGGCTGCGTCGCGTATTCGCATGGAAATTGATTCCAAACCCGAAAGCATGGATCGCATGGACCGTCGCTTGATCCAGTTGAAGATTGAACGCGAAGCGCTGAAAAAAGAATCGGATGATGCTTCCAAGCGTCGGCTGGCAGACCTGGAATCCGAGATCAAAAAACTGGAGCTTGCCTACGCCGACCTGGAAGAAGTATGGAAGTCAGAGAAGGCGGCGTTGCAGGGTACACAACACATTAAAGAGGCATTGGATCGGGCGCGTCAGGAGTTGGAAACAGCTCATCGTGCAGGCGATCTCGCGCGCATGTCGGAGTTACAGTATGGGCAGATTCCAGATTTGGAAAAAGAGCTCGACATGGCCTCGCAGGCCGAAATGATGGACATGACGCTGTTGCGTAACAAGGTTGAAGAAGAAGAGATTGCGGAAGTGGTGTCCAAGTGGACGGGTATTCCGGTGAACAAAATGCTGGAAGGCGAACGCGAAAAACTGCTGCAAATGGAAGATGTGCTGAGTGAACATGTTGTGGGTCAGGACGAGGCCGTGAAGGCGGTCTCCGATGCCATCCGACGTTCGCGTGCGGGTCTGTCAGACCCGAATCGACCCAATGGTTCGTTCCTGTTTCTCGGGCCGACCGGTGTGGGTAAAACCGAACTCACAAAAAGTCTGGCGTCGTTCCTGTTTGACACCGAAGAGGCCATGGTGCGCATCGACATGTCCGAGTTTATGGAAAAGCACTCAGTCGCACGACTCATTGGCGCACCTCCCGGCTATGTGGGTTACGAAGAGGGCGGCTATCTCACCGAAGCCGTGCGCCGCAAACCTTATTCCGTGGTGTTGTTGGACGAAGTCGAAAAGGCACACCCGGATGTGTTCAATATTTTGTTGCAGGTGCTGGACGATGGACGGCTCACCGACGGACATGGCCGAACCGTGGACTTTCGCAATACCGTAATCGTGATGACCTCCAACCTGGGTTCTGAGGTGATTCAGCAAATGGCGGGCGATGCACAGGGACGTGCAAGTGCCCCGGGAGGCACGACGCCGGGAGCGGCCGATGAAAATTACGACGCCATGAAAGCGGCCGTCATGGAAATCGTCGGCGGCCACTTCCGTCCTGAGTTTATTAATAGGGTAGACGAAACGGTGGTATTCCATCCGCTGGGTCGCGAACAGATTCGCGCCATCACCAGTATCCAGGTGCAGTATCTCCAGGAACGCCTGCGCGATCGTGATATGGATCTGGAACTCACCGAGGCGGCGTTGGATCAGCTGGGTGAGGCTGGATTTGACCCGGTTTATGGGGCACGTCCGTTGAAGCGGGCTATTCAGCACGGCATCGAAAATCGTCTTGCGCAGGAGATCCTTTCTGGGCATTTCCAGCCGGGCGATGTGATTCTGGTCGATAAAGTGGACGACGAGCTGGTATTCACTAAAAAGGACGATGTGAATATCAGCGAGGCGTGAGCCTCTTCAGGCGGGGTGATGGGGACGTCATATGGAAGATATATACCCCTTATTAACCAAGTGAATTAGTAATTTTAATCAAGCGTCTTACCGTCAGATGACTTTATTGCAGCAAATCGGGCCACTTTTGGTTGTGGAGCCGAGCTGGTGGTCACCGAGGTTATAGAGGATTCTTATAGCCTTTGTCTTTACAGGGTAATTGTTTGGAGCTATATTACAACCGTATATAAATTAAGAGATTGTTGAGTGTTTTAGTCTAATATTGGCAGTCTAGGAGTGGGTTCGTAACCACACATTCGTAACGAGAAGAGGAGAAATACTATGTCATTCGCCGCAGGTTTGGCCATTGTAGGAACCGTAGCCGCTATCATTTTGCTGGTAACCGTGAAGGATATGATGGGTCAGTCGTAAGTCGTTTCCGCGATAGCAAAATCACAGAATCAGACCCGCGTCACCGGTTGAACCGGGGCGCGGGTTTTTTTATGCATAGATTTTTATGTATAGAATAAAGAGGGTTGGCCGAACCTAGCGGGCAGGGAAAGGAATAATCGTCGCGTTTGTAGAGGTTGGCTGCAGGTTGATGAACGAAGTGGGTCGCTTGGTGGCCAGTGTGACCAACTCGCGCTGTTGCAGCCCCAACCTATGCAGGGAGTCCCACATCATATTGGAAATGGCAATGCATGACGCCATTGGCGTACGAGCTAGTTGGCGTGTCTGATCGATCTGCCATTGCAGGCCACGTAGGCGATTGCGCTTTTTAGCGGGAATGCTGGTCAGAAATAATTCGATATATTCTTCCCGTTTTGCCTCAAACGTGGCCGGGTCGACCTTGGCCAAGGCCAGCATTTCATCAAAATCCACGTAAAATTTACGCTCTGTCTGTGTATTACCCATTACTCTCTCCATCTACTGCGGTATCCGAATCTGCGCAAGGCGGTATGTTTCCCCTATGACCTTACCGTGAATACCGCTACGACGAGCCGCCCAGCTTTTTGCTGGATTTGAACCCAAAACTGCACTTCATGCTTATTATTATTGTTGTTCGTAATTTTATTTTCCGGGTTTCTCTTCAGGGTGTCAAAGAGGCCTTATAAGTTTTAAGGATAAAGAATGTTTGCTGTTCTTGTTGGATGTCTATTTTTATTCGAGGGTTCTGTTTAAGTGATTGTTGTTAAATGAGTATTATTTAAAGATGCTGTAGATATGGATTAAGTTCACACGCTGGTTCAGACCGATGGACCTCCTACGAAACGAGAAAAAGTAAGTGTTTGGGGAAGCAGTTTGGGTAATTATTCCATTTTTTATTCGAGAGACAGCGGTTAATTTCGAACACCGTATTGCCAGGAAGCAATACAAACCGAATAAATCAAGCCAATATTCCAGGGAGGGAAAAAATGCACTACTTATGGTTAACAGCGTGGTTCAAAAAAAACAACATCAAGCTTGTGTGCCACGACGGCCTTGTTTTCGCTTTGTCTATCGTTGGCACATGCCGCTTTTATCAATGAAATTCATTACGACAATATTGGGGGCGATGTTGCCGAAGGCGTAGAGCTTGCCGGTATGGCAGGGCAGGACTTGTCGGGCTGGTCACTCTTGTTTTACACCGGCAGCAATGGTTCTGTGTATCAAAGTTTCGGCTTGAACGGTGTGTTTACCGACATGCAACAGGGCATGGGGGTTTTGGATTTTAGTGTCAGGGGAATACAAAATGGTGGCGCAGATGGTATTGCGTTGGTGGATACGAGCAATAGCATGTTGCAGTTTTTGAGTTACGAAGGGAGTTTGCAGGCAACTACCGGCGCGGCAATGAGGTTAAGCAGCATGGATATCGGTGTGGCTGATAGCGGCACTACTCAGGTCGGACAATCTTTGCAGCTGTAGGGCAGTGGTCGTGAGTCCGGAGGTTTCACCTGGGTCGCCGCCGCAGGTTCGTTTTCCGGAGTTAATGTTCAGGAGCAGTTTTTGGCACCAATGCGACAACTGTCTGCAGCAGTGCCAGAGCCGACCAGTGGAATGTTGTTTTTGCTTGGCCTACCCTTGTTGGTGCTAATCCAACGAGTGAAAATGGATGCTTACTGTAGCCACGGTTGCATAACGATATTTTGAGACAAAAATGCCGCGCTTCATTGGAGAGGTGCGGCATTTTTTTTCGGCGAATGAGTGGACTATGTTTAGTTTGTTGCAGTTTGTTGTTTGACCTTGCTCAAAAAGCTGGCAAAGAAGGCCGCAAACACGCCGAGCATTAATCCTAGCACCAGCGACAAAACGATGATTAATGCCTTTCCAGGCCCTGTGGGCTCCAGTGACTGCATTGGAGGGGCAATAGTGCGGGTGGGGTTTATATTCGCTAGTTGTGTTTTGATTTGACGAAGGGTTTGTTGCTGACGTTCTATGTTGCGTCGGGTGTCTGCTGAAAGCTTGCTGAGTTTTTCTTTGATTATGCCAATCTCCGGTTTCTGCCGTTGCTGGGCGTGTTGGTTGGAGATGTTGAGTCGAGCCAGCTCACTCTTGGCTTTGTCAATCAGTTTGCTTTGTACATTTTGGCTGCGCTGATTGGCGGCAATTTTTTCCTCTAATTCCAGGCGTAGGTTTTGTTGACCAATGAACAGGCGCTCCTGCAGGGCGGCGAGGCGTGTACGATCTTGCTGAATGCCGTTGTCAATGAGCAGCATGGCCATCGCGGCAGTTTCGCTTTGCATATTGCTGATCGCCTTCTTGCGTTGGGCAAGCGCAGACGAAATCTGTGACTTCAGGTCACTGATTTGTTGTTTTAGCAGGGCGTCGGTTTTATCCAGCCGTTGATAGCGTGCTTTGATCAGTTTTACCCCGTCCTTCAGATCGACGAGTTTTTTATTCTCCCTTGCGAGGTTGTTTTCCAATGCTTGTCGGGGTACGGCTAATACGCGTGGGTTGGTCAGTTCATCCAGTTTGATACGCGCATTATTGAGTTGGTTTTCAAGTTGTTTTTGTTGTGTGGCCAGGGTGCTGGGATCAGTGATTTCATCTAGTTTTATGTTAGCCATTGCCAAATGATTATTTAGGCTTGCCTGGTAAATGTTCATCACATGCTGGTGGTCGGCAAATAAAGAATCGCTGATGGTCTGTAGATGTTGTAGGTAATTCTCACTACCTTTTTCAGTACCCTTGGCTTCCAGCACCAGTAGTTGGCTCCCCTTGGGAATGCGCGCATCAATTTTGTAGAGCGTTGTGTCGTTAGGATGTGCATTGCGAAATTGCTGTTGCGCTAACGGAATATAGCTTTCCTTAATTTTGGCCAGCACCATTTCGGGAGAA
>CAZXZI010000168.1:0-5361 GCA_964645165.1 uncultured Ectothiorhodospiraceae bacterium | reverse complement strand
GGGCGCGGCATGGACGCCGCGCGTTTTTCACGGGCCAAGGATGGCCCGTTGAAAACCCCGCAAAGGATGAGGAGCGCAGTTTACCCCCGAAGGAGTGCAACACAGGGTGTGCTTTCTTTTGGTTCTGTTCTGTTTTCTTTGCACAAGCAAAGAAAATGAACACGCAGCTTCCGCCGGGAAATAAATCAAACAACCGTACAATCAGCTGCGGAATCTCCACCGATGTCACGTTGGGGTTCGCAAGCTCACCCCAACCTACTGAGTTACCAAAAACAAACGGTGCAATACGCTACGCTATTGCACCCTACATTCAACCCTGCAACTTAACCGCAATCTCGGCCACCCGCTTCCCCAACGCCTTACACAACTGTTTCTCTTCATTACTCAACGGTCGCTTATTATCATCCCCCGCAAAATGACTCGCACCATACGGCGTGCCACCACTGGTGGTGTGTCGCAAGTCGGTTTCGGAATAGGGCAGGCCGGTAATTAGCATGCCGTGATGTAATAACGGGACCATCATCGTCAGCAGGGTGCTTTCCTGTCCGCCGTGCAGGCTGGAGGTGGAGGTAAATACGCCAGCGGGTTTGCCGGCTAGTGTGCCGGAAATCCACAAGTCGGAGGTGGAGTCGATGAAATATTTCAGCGGTGCGGCCATGTTGCCGAAGCGGGTGGGGCTACCGAGGATGAGTCCGGTGCAATCGCGCAGGTCATCATGGCTGGCGTAGGGTGCGCCTTCGGTGGGGATGTCATCGGCGGTGGCTTCGCAGACGGTGGATACCGGTGGCACGGTGCGTAGTCGCGCCTGGGCACCGGGGACTTTTTCGATGCCGCGGGCGATGAGTCGAGCCATTTCGGCAGTGGTACCTTTACGGCTGTAATAGAGAACCAGGATGTCGCTCATGCGAGGATCTCCAGTACGGATTCCGGTGGGCGGCCGATGACGGCCTGGCGTTTGCCGTTGTGTTCGGTGATGACGATGGGGCGTTCGATAATTTTCGGGAATTGCACCATGGCAGCGATGAGTTGTTCGCGGTTGAGTGAATCATCGTCCAACCCGTTGTCTTTGTATTCGGCTTCGTGGGTACGCATGAGCTGACGGGGTTCAAGCTTGAGCAGGATGAGTACTTCATCGAGCGTTTTGGCGTCCGGCGGGGTGTCGAGATATTCCACCACGGTGGCTTCGACATCGTTGTCATTGAGCAGCGCCAGCGTTTGCCGCGATTTGGAACAGCGTGGGTTGTGGTAGATGGTGGTGGCCATGCGGGTGTCTCCTAAAGTGTTTGTTGTCAGTGATTGTATCGGTTGCCTGCGACGTTTGTCGCCCTGAATGTCTGACCCCAACTGTGGTTTGTTGACAGTATTTAAGGCTGATGCTAGGTTGATTTTACCGCGGTGTCGCGGCTGTCCACTCGATGAATTCAATGGCCCAATGAACACGATTTCACGCTTTCTTAACACAAATTTCAGAGTTCCTCTGTTGGCTTTACTGCTGATGCTGTCGGCCTGTGCGGCTGTACCGGTGCAGGAGATGAGCAATGCGCGGCAGGCCGTGGATGCGGCGCGCAAAGCGGGTGCCGAGGCGCGTGCGGTAAAGGAATTACACTCTGCCGAGTCGCTGTTGCAAAGCGCCGAGCAGGCCTTGCAGGAGGGTGATTACAAACAGGCGCGTAAAAATGCCGAGGCGGCGCAGTCACAGGCGGTAATGGCGCAGGATAAATCACTCAACGAATAAGCCGGTTGGGGTTAGGCTGCCAGGCCTTTGACCGCCGTGGCCCAACGGGCGACAATGCGCGCCTGTCTCATCAAGCACCCCAAAGATACTTATGAATAAGCTCGAAGAATGGTTTGAAAATGCCCTGTGGAGCAGCCGCTTTGTTGTGCTGTTCGCGGTGATTGCCAGTTTGGCTACAGCGATGGTGATGTTTTTTACGGCCACGGTGGATGCCTGGTTTTTGGTCACGCATCTGTTTGATTATCTTTCGCCGGATCTTACCGGCGCGGCACGGGCAAGTTTTCGCAGCACAACGGTTACGCATGTGGTGGAGATTATTGATGGCTATCTGCTGGCAACCGTGTTGCTGATTTTTGCCCTGGGTTTGTATGAGTTGTTTATCAGTCGTATCGAAGCGGCTGAGAAATCTGAAACGGCCTCCAGTGTGATGATTATTCACAGTCTCGACGATCTGAAGGCGCGCCTAGCCAAGGTGATTTTGATGATTCTCATCGTGCGCTACTTTGAGCACGCGGTAAGCATGGGTTTTCAGACCCCCATGGATTTGCTGTTGTTGGCCGCAGGTATAGCCTTGATTGGTTTGGCGCTGTATCTCACCCACGAAAAAGATCACGCCCACAGCAAGGCAGAATAGCGCTGCAAGCCCCGCGTTTCCTGGTTTGTTATTTGAGCGCGGAGGTTCAAGCCTGCGTTAGGGCTGCCGATGTTTGAGCTATTGCTCATTTTGGTACGGCGAAACTTGGCGCGTGTCCTTCTTTAAATCCAGTTATGAATGGTTTGCCGGCGTGGCTGAAAAGGCGACGTTGCGTACCGATAGTGATGTGGAAAAAACTAAAAAGGGCGTGCTCACCATCGTTGCGATGATCATCGCCTTTCTGGCGATCTTCTGGGGGGCGGCCTATGTGGCCCTGGGTAAACCCTATTCCGGTGCTATTCCTCTTGGTTATGCGCTGATTTCCTTTCTGAGTACCGCGCATTACTTTTACACTAAGCGCTTTGCATTTTTTCGCTTCAGTCAGCTGCTGCTGATCTTCTGGTTACCCTTTCTGTTGATGTGGAGTCTGGGTGGTTTTGCCCATGGCAGCGCGGTGATGGTGTGGGCCTTTTTCACCCCGCTGGCGGCGATGATGTTTGCCGACGCGGCACATGCGGTTAAGTGGCTTTATGTCTTTTTACTGCTGACAGTTTTTTCTGCGGTCATCGATCCCCAGCTTGCCAGCAGTATTGCACCTATGGATGAGACGGCAATCAGAGTCTTTTTTGTATTGAATATGGGCTTTGGTTTTGCGGCGATTTATATTGTGCTGAATTTTTTTGTGGGCCAGCGTGAGCAGTCACACCAGGCGGCGTTACAGGCAAAAAAAGATTTGCAACACAGCAATGAACAGTTGCTGGAAAATGAGGCCAGGATTCGACAGCTAATGCTTACGGATGGGCTGACCGGGGTGGCCAATCGTCGGCATCTGGATGAGCGGATGCCGTGTGAGTTGGAGAGAGTGCACCGTTATGGAAATACGCTCAGCGTGATTATGGCCGATCTCGATAATTTTAAACGGGTCAATGATACCTACGGTCACCTTAAGGGTGATGAGGTGATTGTTGCCTTTGCCAAGGTGCTGACCGAGTGTGTGCGTTCGGCCGATTTTGTTGCCCGTTTTGGCGGCGAAGAGTTTTTTGTCATCCTGCCGGAAGCTGACCGGGCAGGGGCGGAGCTGCTGGCAGAACGTATCCGTGCTGCAATGCAGGCCAAAAAGATAGAGGGCATCTCCCAGCCGATAACGGCTAGTTTGGGGGTCACTGAGGTGCTAAAAAATGATGGCTTTGAACGCATTGTGCAGCGGGCGGATCAGGCTCTGTATCAGGCCAAAGAGGCCGGACGTAACCGCGTGCTGTCTGTTTAGACTTATGCCGTTTTGATCGGAATGCCAGCAATGCGTGCCTGCCATTCTGCGGGGCCGGTTTGGTGCACGGAATGGCCTTTTGTATCGACGGCCACGGTCACCGGCATGTCCTCCACCACAAATTCGTGAATCGCTTCCATGCCCAATTCCGGGAAGGCGATGACCCTTGACGAGCGGATGGCTTTAGAGACCAGATAGGCCGCGCCGCCGGTGGCGATGAGATACACCGCGCCATGACGCTGGATGGACTCGATGGCCGCCGGGCCGCGCTCGGCTTTGCCCACCATGCCCATGGGGCCGGTCTTTTCCAAAATAGTATCGGTGAATTTATCCATGCGCGTGGCGGTGGTGGGGCCGGCGGGGCCCACGGCTTCGTCGCGTACCGCATCCACTGGACCCACGTAGTAGATGAAGCGATCCCTGAGGTCGACACCATCCGGCAGCGGCTCGCCTTTGTTGAGTAAATCCACCATGCGTTTGTGGGCGGCGTCGCGACCGGTGAGCAGTTTGCCGGAGAGCAGCAGGGTTTCACCCGGTTGCCATTGGGCGATGTCTTCGCGGGTGAGCTTGTCGAGATTCACTGCGCGTGCCGTTTTTTTCCCGGTCAAAGCAATCTCGGGCCAGTCGGCCAGCCTCGGTGTGGGCAATTGTGCCGGGCCGCTGCCGTCTAAGGTGAAATGGATGTGCCGGGTGGCGGCGCAGTTGGGGATCATCGCCACCGGCTTGGAGGCGGCATGGGTGGGGTAATCGCTGACCTTGATGTCCAGCACCGTGGTCAGCCCGCCCAATCCCTGTGCACCGATGCCCAGCGCGTTCACTTTTTCGTACAGCTCCAGGCGTAGTTTCTCGGCGGTGGTGTGCGCGCCAAGCGTTTTGAGTTCCTGGATGTTGATGGGCTGCATCATGCCCTGCTTGGCGAGTAGCATGGCTTTCTCCGGTGTGCCGCCGATGCCGAGGCTTAGAATACCCGGTGGGCACCAACCGGCGCCCAATTTGGGCACGGTATCCAGCACCCAGTCGACGATGGAGTCGCTGGGATTGAGCACGACAAACTTGGCCTTGTTTTCCGAGCCGCCACCTTTGGCGGCGACGGTGACTTCGAGTTTCTCGCCGTGCACTATTTCGGTGTGAATCACCGCAGGGGTGTTGTCGCCAGTATTTTTGCGGCTGCCGGCGGGGTCACTCACCATCGAGGCACGTAGCGGGTTGTCGGCATCAGTGTAGCCGCGACGCACGCCCTCATCCACCATCTCCTGTACGGACAGCTCCGCATCCCAGCGAACGTCCATGCCGACTTTGAGGAATACCACAACGATGCCGGTGTCCTGGCAAATAGGCCTTTGACCCTCTGCGCAGAGTCGAGAGTTCACCAAAATTTGGGCGATGGCATCTTTCGCAGCAGTGGATTCCTCGAGTTCGTAGGCGTTGTTGAGTGCCTGAATAAAGTCCGGAGAATGATAGTAGGAGATGTGCTGGCAGGCGTCGCGGATGCTGGTGATAAAGTCGCTTTGGCGAATGGCCGGCATGATGTTGTCCTTTATTTTAAAGCGGCGGGGATCGCCGGGCAGATTGTCGCGCATCGAGTTGTGCTTACTGCAATTCCACACAATATAAGCCAGCATGGCTGTTGACACAACGCGGTGTATCGCGCAAAATTACGCGCTTCTTTTCGGGGAGGGGTTCCCGAGTGGCCAAAGGGATCAGACTGTAAATCTGACGGCTCCG
>CAZXZI010000167.1:0-5375 GCA_964645165.1 uncultured Ectothiorhodospiraceae bacterium | reverse complement strand
GCAAATTCTCGAAAGCGCAGGCCGGGCTGGGATCGGCGCTGTCACGGCTGATGGTGGTGGTTGAACGTTATCCTGATCTCAAGGCCAATCAAAATTTTCGTGATCTTCAGGTGCAACTCGAAGGCACCGAAAACCGCATCACCGTGGCTCGCAATCGTTACATTCAGTCCATCAAGGGATTCAATAATCTGGTTACCGTGCCGCCCACGTCCTGGTACAACGCGTTGTTTCTAAAGTATGAAAAGAAGCCTCAGTTCAGCGTCGAAAACGAGACTGAAATTAAGCAAGCTCCCGTTGTAGAATTCTGATGTCCTGCCGTAACATCGGACTTGTTTTGAGCTTGCTCGGCTGTTTGTGGGCAAGTTCGGCATTTGCGCTGGCAGTGCCAAAGCTCACCGGCCCGGTAGTCGATCTCGCTGGAGTGTTAAGCCGTTCTGACCAGGCGAAAATCTCCACCAGTCTGCTGCAATTTAAACGTAAATACGGGCCCCAACTTCAGGTTCTGCTGATACCCAAGCTCGAAGATGAAACCATCGAGAGCTATTCCATTAAGGTTGTCGATAAATGGAAGTTGGGCGCAAAGGGTAAAGACGATGGTGTACTGTTGTTGGTCGCTACTCAAGATCATAAAGTCCGTATCGAGGTGGGGCGTGGTCTCGAAGGCGATCTTCCGGATGCACTCGCGGGGCGCATCATCCATTCAGGGATTATCCCTTTTTTCAAACAAGGTCAAACCAGCGCCGGGGTATTGATCGGACTGAGCATGATCGCCGAAAGTGTGGGTGGGAAATTGGAAAACATCCCGGCTCCGCAAATGCGTAGGGCAAAACGCAGCGGTGGAAATTTGGGTTTTCTGCTGTTCCTGGCCTTCTTTATGGTTGGCCCTGCATTGTTTGGGCGCGGACGAAGAAGAGGCGGTGCAGGCAGCGCAATCTTGGGCGGAATGCTGTTGGGCAGTCTCATGGGAGGCGGGCGTGGTGGCGGTTTTGTCGGAGGTGGCTTCGGCGGTGGTTTTGGTGGCGGCGGTGGAGGTTTCTCCGGCGGCGGTGCCAGTGGAGGTTGGTAAAGAATGAATGCAGGTTTGACACAGTCCGAACTCGATAAAATTTCGCAGGCCGTGCTCGAGGCTGAAAAGCTGACCACGGGTGAAATTGTGCCGATGATTGTCGCCCAGAGTGATGATTATCCGGGGGCGCGCTGGCGACTGGCCATCGTCACGGCTTTACTCTTCGGTTTCCTGACGTATCTTTTTCTTGGTGAGCACGATCCGGCGTGGATTCTTTGGGCGCAAATTCCCGGGCTGTACATCGGTTACTGGCTAGGTACTTTTTCTGCCACGCTTCGCCCGTTCCTGGAAAATGCCAAGGTTGATGAAGAAGTTCAGCAACGAGCACTACAGGCGTTTCTTTTGCGCGAGCTGCATGCAACAAAAGACCGTACGGGAATTCTCATAATGGTTTCTCTGTTTGAACGCCGTGTGGAAATCCTTGCCGATACCGGCATCAATGCGAAAGTCCCAAAAGATACCTGGCAGGGAATCATGACCAACATGATTGGCAGAATTAAATCCGATAACCTTACCGAGGGATTCTGTGTAGCCGTGCGTGAATGCGGTGCCGTGCTGGCAAAAGATTTTCCGGGGAGTCGGGGCAATCCTGATGAAATTAGCAACAAGGTTATTGTTGTAGAGTAATGCGTTACCCGTGCGCATCTCAATTTTCGAGATGCTCATCCGCCACCAAAATCTTCTCCCCCCACTGCCGCGCTTTATTCAAAATCGCCTGCCGATCCAAGGTGGTCAACACACGCTCTTTCAACAAGTGTTGCCCGGCCACCCACACGTCGCTGACCTGTTCACGTCCTGCTGCGTACACCAGTTGCGAGATGGGGTGATACACGGGTTGGGTTTCCAGTGCGCTTAAATTGATGGCGGTGATGTCGGCGGCCTTGCCGGCCTCGAGTGAACCAATCTCTGTTTCCAGGCCCAGCGCCTTCGCGCCACCGAGGGTGGCCATGTGCAGGGTTTGCGTGGCGCTGAGCGCGCTGGCATCGCGGACGGTGATTTTGCCCAACAGGGCGGCGCTACGCATCTCGCCGAACATGTCCAAATCATTGTTGCTGGCAGCGCCGTCGGTGCCCAATGCCACGTTGACGCCGGCGTCCAACAGTTTTTGCACGGGGCAGAAGCCGCTGGCCAGTTTCATGTTGGATTCGGGGCAGTGCACCACGTGGGCGCCGCGAGTGGCGAGGTGGGTGATTTCTTCATCGGCGAGTTGGGTCATGTGCACGCCCATGAAGCGCGGCGAGATCAGGCCGAGGGCTTCCAGCCGCGCCAGTGGTCGTTGACCGTTGTTGGCTTCGGCTTCCTGCACTTCGTGCGCGGTTTCATGCAGGTGCATGTGGATGGGGATGTCCATTTCTTCGGCGAAGGTGAGGATTTTTTGCAGCGGCGCGTCGGACACGGTGTACGGGGCGTGCGGCGCGAAGGCGGTGGTGATTAATGGGTTGTGCCGGAACTGATCGTGTACTTCGATGCCTTTGTGCAGGTACTCGTCGGCGTTGGCAGCCCACACGGTGGGGAAGTCGATGACGATGAGCCCGACCACGGCGCGTATCCCGGCGTTGTCGGCGACGCGCGCGGCCTCATCGGGAAAGAAATACATGTCGTTGAAACAGGTAGTGCCGCCACGCAGCATTTCGGCGATGGCCAGTCGCGTGCCGTCGGCGACAAACTCCGGACTCACCCACTGCGACTCGGCGGGCCAGATGTGATGCTGCAACCAATCCATCAATGGCAGGTCATCGGCCAGTCCACGGAATAACGACATAGCGGAGTGGGTGTGGGCGTTGACCAGACCGGGGATCAGCACGTGTTCATCCAGTTGATGCACGACCTCGGCGGTGTACTTCTCGTTAGCTTCGATGCTGGGTAATATTTCCAGAATGCGGCCTTCGTGTACGGCGATGGCGTGTCGCTCCAGTACCGTGTCGTGTGGTTCAACGGGAATGACCCAGCGGGCGTGAATCAGGGTATTGATCATCGTGGGATTATTTTGCATGGTCAGAAGATTGCCTTAGCCATGCGGTCTGTGCAAGTTAGCGGCTGATTTGTATCGGATTTTATGGGTGTGAGAAATGAATACCTTGCCAAAAAGAACTCCCGCATTGCTGCGGGAGTTCCATTACCCGGCGTTATGCTGAGAGGCGTGTTTGGAGTTGAACGTTAATTGCATATAGTCGTGGGCACCACTGCCTAGCAAAGCCGATCCCCATGAGAGCAAACTGTCGGATTCTGGCACATCCTCAACTTCATCAAGCCACCCAAAAGCCCCTTGGGGCTATAAAATAAACAGGCAAAGTGTATGGGAATAGATGCGTGTTTTTATCAACTATTTCGGACTGACAGGCAACAGGAGAAATGGGTGCTATCCGGCGATGTCATGCGGCAGGGAAAGGGGAATGTTGGGGTATGATGCAAGTGCTGTGTGAATAAAACCTGCGAGGCCTCATCTGTGGAGACCCACACCTTTTTCCTTTATTTGCTGATCATCCTGCTGACGGCGCGAGTGCTGGCAGAGTTGGCTGTCAAATTGAAAGTGCCGTCAGTGATTGGCGAGCTGCTGGCGGGCGTGGTGTTGGGCCCCAGCCTATTGGGTTGGTTGGAACCGAGCCAGGCGATCAGGCTGATGGCGGAAATCGGCATCATTCTGCTGCTGTTTGGGGTGGGGCTGGAGACCGATATCAAGCGTCTTGCGCGCACCGGAGCAAAATCTGCGCTGGTTGCCTTTACCGGTTTTGCCTTGCCGCTGGTGTTGGGTTTTTTACTGAGTTATTGGCTATTTGAACTTTCGTTATTGGTGTCATTGTTTATTGGCGGCACGTTGACGGCCACCAGTATCGGCATCACCGTGCGGGTACTTTCCGACTTAAAGCGCCAACATACGCGTGAGGGGCAAATTGCCCTTGGGGCAGCCGTGCTGGACGATATTCTGGGCGTGGTTTTGTTGGCGCTGTTGGTTGAGTTTTCTATGGGCGGTGGCATCAGTTTTGTGAATGCTGGCAAGGTGTTAATTTTTGTGGGCGCTTTTTTTATGTTGGCACCGTTGGCGGCAAAACTGATGTCGATGGTCGTTAAGCGCTTTGATGCCGCGAGCGAAATTCCTGGACTGATTCCTACGACGATTGTATCGCTGGTATTATTTTTCGCCTGGCTGGCTCATGCCATTGGTGCGCCGGAACTGTTGGGTGGTTTTGCCGCGGGGTTGGCCTTATCGCGTCGGTTCTTTTTTCCCTTTGGCGGCGCGCTGCATGCCGATCCGGATTTTGCCGGGCGTATCGAAAAGCAGATGCAGCCCATCATTCAATTGTTTACCCCAATCTTTTTTGTGTACGTGGGCCTGTCGCTGAATTTTCGTGAAATAGATTGGACCTCGTCTTTTATCTGGATGTTTTCCCTGTCGTTGTTTGCGGTCGCCCTGGTAGGAAAATTACTCGGCGCATTTTTCATTAAAGAGCCATGGACAACCCGTTGGATGGTCGGCCTGGCAATGATGCCGCGCGGGGAAGTTGGCCTTATTTTTGCCGAATTGGGCAGAGTGGGAGGGATTTTTAATAATGAAATTTATGCTGGCATGGTAATAGTGATTGCCTTGACGACATTGCTGCCGCCCTTTGTGATGAAATGGTATTTTGAATCTTATGGGCAGCCGTTGCTTGACGAACACGATGGTTAACGATTATCTGTTCATGTCCCCGACGCGTATGATGCGTTTTCCCAATTAATAGAGAATTTTGCAATGACACAAACTGAAACCGTTCAGGCCATTCG
Source organism: uncultured Ectothiorhodospiraceae bacterium (assembly GCA_964645165.1). Taxonomy (GTDB): domain Bacteria; phylum Pseudomonadota; class Gammaproteobacteria; order SZUA-152; family SZUA-152; genus SZUA-152. The sequence continues at coordinate 547 of CAZXZI010000167.1, read as the reverse complement.
CTGGGATGATGACAAGTTACAGTTACTGGATCAGCGTTTACTGCCGCATGAAATGCGGTATCTGCAATTTACCGATGTGGCGGCCGTGGCCGCAGCAATTGGTGACATGGTAGTCCGCGGTGCGCCGGCCATTGGCATCACCGCGGCCTACGGCATCGTGCTGGCGGCACGGGCACGCTTTGCTGAATCGTCGGCAGACTGGAAAACACTGATCGAATCTGACTTGCAGATGCTGGCGCAATCGCGCCCGACGGCAGTGAATCTGTTTTGGGCGATTGAGCGCATGCGCGGGATTATTGCCGACGTGCAGGGTGATCCTGAACCGGCACTATTGGCCGAGGCCAAAAGCATTCACGCAAATGATATCGCCGCTTGTCGGCGCATGGGCGAATTGGGCGCAACACTCATCGAGCAACCCTGTGCGATTCTCACGCATTGCAACGCAGGCGCGCTGGCGACTGGTGGTTATGGCACGGCGTTGGGGGTCGTGCGAGCCGGTTTTGCGGCAGGTAAGATCACCCACGCTTACGCCGACGAAACCCGTCCC
>CAZXZI010000166.1:0-5502 GCA_964645165.1 uncultured Ectothiorhodospiraceae bacterium | reverse complement strand
GGGGTGTGCCTGGAATATTGACTGTAGAAATACCCCAAAGTGGGGGAATATTCCACTTGCATTTCCCGTTTTGAAAAAATACTGTATGAAACACCAGTATCAATACAGGGAGCATTGTCATGGATTCGATGAGCTATTCTTCACCTTTTCTGTGTTCAGTTTCGGATGCCATTCGTGTTCGGCATTACAGCCGTAGTACGGAGAAAACTTACATCGGTTGGGTAAAGCGCTTTATTTATTTCCACAATAAGCGCCACCCTCGTGACATGGGGGCGCAGGAGGTGGCAGTGTTTCTGACGCATTTGGCGGTTAATCGTAATGTCGCACCAAGTACACAAAACCAGGCCTTTAATGCGCTGATGTTTCTTTATCGTGCGGTGTTGGATAGGCCGATTGAGGGCTTGGCTGGTGTGGCGCGCGCCAAGACGCGACAGAAAATCCCGGTGGTGCTCACGCATGATGAGGTACGTGGAGTTTTGCAGGGGCTGGATGGTATCTATTGGCTAGCCGCTTGTTTGATGTATGGTTCTGGCTTGAGATTAATGGAATGTTTGCGTTTGCGAGTGATGAATCTTGATTTTTTGCAGCGGGCAATTTATGTGCGCAGTGGTAAAGGTGGAAAGGATCGGGTGGTGACATTATCAGATGAGTTGATTGTGCCCTTGCAACGGCATCTGGCGAATCGACGACAGGTTCACGATAAAGATTTGGCGGATGGTTTTGGTAGTGTTTATCTGCCGTATGCCCTGGCGCGGAAATACCCCAATGCACCAACGGAGTGGGGGTGGCAGTACGTTTTTCCATCCAGTCGCCGCAGTGTTGATCCGCGATCAGGGGTAGAGCGGCGTCATCACTTTGATGAAAAGGCGATTCAGCGTGCGATTAAACAGGCTATTCGCAAGGCGGGTATTCACAAAGCTGCGAGCTGCCATACCTTGCGGCATTCTTTCGCGACTCATTTGTTACAACGCGGTGCAGATATCCGCACGGTGCAGGAACAGTTGGGTCACAAGGATGTGCGCACCACACAGATTTACACGCATGTGCTTAATCGTGGTGGCAGTGCGGTGTTAAGTCCGTTGGGTACAGTATTATCTGCTGGTGAGTGTTTGGCTCGCAGTGATTAATGAATCGACGGGTGCGTTTTGTGATGCGCCAGTTCTACGCCGGGGGTGGATTCTGCGCCGAGGTGAATGTCGTCTTCTTCAGTCTGCTTTTTTTCATAGGCTTCTAGCATTTTTAATTCTTTGGCACTGATGGCCGGTGGAGTGTCGTCGGTGGGCTTGGTTTCAATGACCGTGGATTCTGTTTCGGTGTTGGTGGAATCAATGTCGATGGTTTCTGTGGCGAGGGGGTGAGCTGTGGTTGATTCGGCTCCAGTTTCCGCTTCTGCTTCTGCTTTTACCTCAACTGTTGTTTCAACGTCATCCGTAACCGGGGCAGCTTGGTCGGTGGCTTCCGCTGGAGCTGCTTCGGTGCTGATTGCTTCGCTGTTTTCAGCGGCTATGATGCTGTCGGTACTTGGTTGTGGTGCTTCGGCCTGCTTGTTGGCTGCGGGGCTTGGGTTTATGTCATTTGTTGTGTAATTTTCTGGGCTGGCTTCTTGGGCAACGGCGGCGGTAAGGATTTTCGCTTCGGGCAAGTCCAGCGCGCTGATGAGTGGTTTTTCGTTGCAGAGTTTTTGTGCTCCGGTGGCGAGGTGTTCGTACACGTCGCGGTAGTTGTCGGTGAGTTTACTGAAAAGTAGTGAGGTTTTGAGGAAGTGGCGATTGACGTCTTCCTGATATTCGGTGAGTTTATTCTGCGTGGTTTCCAGCTGTTGCTCTAGCTCCAGGGTACGTTTGTCTTTGATTTGTCGGGCGACAAAAAAGCCTGCGCCGCCACCGATGGCCAATATGATTGCGCCGCCCAGCCAAGCCATTACTGAAAGTTCCCCGAACATGTTGCACCTCCTGAGTTTTTCAATCGGCGTGATGCCTTTGCGGATATGCTAACGGAAGTGGTGTGCGGCTGTCATGCGCTTTTTTGGGCGTATCACGACTTGCCGGTGTGTCTTGGGGGTTTATCGAAAATTTTGTTTTATTATTCCGGCTCTAGCCTTTAGCGGGGGCAGGCTAGAGCCGGTATCCAGTGGATTCAGTGATTTCTTGGATTCCGGCTTCGGCAACGGCTCCATGCGTCGCCTAATAGCGCCTACTGTTAGTGCTCTACCTCCTGCGTTCGTGCGACGGTATGGCGGATTTAAGGTTAACGGGACAGTCGCGATATCGGATGTTTGTGGGTTGGCAGTCTTAATGCCAGCCCACAACCCAGGGGGTTTCGTATAGCCAGTGGGTGAGTTCCACGTCTGTCATCGGTATGCCGGTGAAGTAGCCTTGGGCGATATCGCAATGCAGGTGGTGCAGCACCGTGCAGGCTTGATCGGTTTCTACACCTTCGGCGACGACGGAGAAACCAAGGTTGTGGCCCAGCTCGATAATTGAGCGCACGATCACCGCATCGTTGTGATTTTCTTGCATGTTTTGCACGAAGGATTTGTCGATTTTGAGTGTGTCGATGGGTAGTTCGCGTAAATATGACAGTGATGAATAACCGGTACCAAAGTCGTCGATGGCAATGTGCACGCCAAGCTGGCTGAGGGCGGCCACTGTATCGCGACAATGATTGGGGCCGGTGAGCAGGGTGTTTTCGGTGATCTCGATTTCCAGGCTTTCGGCTGGCATGCCGGACAAACGCAACGCGTTGGCGACGGTGTCTACCAGTTTTGGGTTTTGGAATGACATAGCAGAAACATTGACGGACACGGGAATGTCCTGGCCCATATTGTGCCAACTCCGATGCTGTTGCAGGGCGCTGTTTAGCACCCATTCGGTGATGGGCGTGATGAGCCCAATCTTTTCCGCCAGGGGGACAAAGCGGTCGGGCCCCAGCAGTCCCAATTGTGGGTGCCGCCAACGCAGCAGGGCTTCGGCACCGCAGAGGTGATTGAGGTGTAGGTCAATCTTTGGCTGGTAGTGCAGTTCAAGCTCCTGGTTTTCCAGTGCGTGGTGCAATCGGCTGGACAGTTGTAGTTGGGCGATTTGGTGTCGGTCGGCGCTGGGTTGGTAAAAACAAAAACCGGCACCTTCGTGCTTGGCGCGATACATAGCGATTTCGGCATGGCTTACCAACTCGCTCACATTTTTGCCGTCATCCGGGTAGATGGCTATGCCGATGGCGGCGCTGACGAACAGTTCTTCCTGTGCGTCGCCAAAGGGTTGATGGAAGCAGTCGAGTATTTTCTGTGCCACGGAACGGGCGGCCTCCCACGGGGAAAGGTGATTGGGTAGCAGCACACCAAATTCATCGCCACCAAGCCGAGCCAGAGTGTCGGCTTCGCGCAGGGCGGCCTTCAGTCGTTGCGCTGTTTCATGCAGGATGCTGTCGCCGGTGGGGTGCCCCAGCGTATCGTTGATGAGTTTGAAGTGATTGAGATCAATAATCATTAGCACGATATGTTGGTCGCCAGAGCGCCGTGCGGCATTGATGGCCTGGTGGAGGCGGTCGTGCCACAGCGTGCGGTTGGCCAGTTGGGTGAGGCTGTCGGTGGTACTTAGGGTTTCCAGTTGTGCCAGGGTGTTGTCGGCGGCAGTGCCCCAATGGCCTTGCAGCATTAGCCCCATGTCACTGAGCACCAGTTTGCTCAAGGCGGCGGATAGAGCGGGGCGGTCTTGATCGGCAATGTCCGGGCAGTGGGTGACGAGTGCCGTGAGTTGGTCAATGTACTGATAATAGGAAGCGAGAATCCACAGCGGTTTGATTTGCTGGCCGTAGTGCTGGGCGCCTGTGTGGGTGAGCAATGGCGCAGAAATGCCATCGGCATCCAGCAAGGCTTGTAAATACGCAGTTTGTCGCGCGGCGACGCTTTGCGGGTCTTCGCCAGTTTGCTGGTAAAGAGTAAGGGCAGCGGCGTTGGGTTCAAATTTCAGCAGGGTGTCGTGGCCGACGTCTGGATAGTTGCTGATTGCATCGAGCAGCACAGACCGATAGCGATGTACCAGCGCCAGCATCTCGTCGTCAATGGACAAGAAATCGTGAAATTGGTGGCTCAGTTGCTGACTGCTGGAGACGAGATTGACAACATTTCTACTGTGGAGCGCCATTGGGTGTTCTCCCTTCTGACTACCGCAAATAAATGTGTCCACTAAAGATAACAGGGGACTGCTGCTTGTCTACCTGGGAGCGATAAATAGTTGCCTTATATATTGTATGGGAATTTCCGCCTCTTGTCAGCTTGCACAACAGAAACTACTGTATATAATGACAGACAGATGACGAATTACTGTATGGAACGACAGTCAGGCAATATCACCCCGGGAGGGCGCCAAATGAAGGGACTAACCAAGCGGCAACAGCAGGTGCTGGAGATGATTCGCGATTTCATCGAGGAATACAACATGCCACCCACTCGGGTGGAAATTGCTGACGCCATGGGCTTTCGCTCGGCCAATGCGGCGGAAGATCACCTCAAGGCATTGTTGAATAAGGGAGCCATCGAAATGTATGTTGGTTCTTCACGCGGTATTCGCATTGTGGAGGAAGAGGAGCAGGGTTTGCCGGTGATCGGCCGTGTGGCGGCAGGTAACCCTATTCTGGCCGAAGAAAATATCGAAGATCATTATCAGATGGACGCCGAGATATTTTACCCGGCGGCAGATTACCTGCTGCGGGTGAAAGGCATGAGTATGCGGGACGTGGGCATCTTGAATGGCGACTTGCTGGCTGTGCATCGCACCCAAGAGGTCACCAGCGGACAGATTGTGGTGGCGCGACTGGGTGATGAAGTGACCGTGAAGCGTTTTCGTCGTCGGGGCAATAAGGTACGGCTACTGCCCGAGAATGAAGATTTTAAACCCATTGAAGTGGATCTGCGGGACGAAGAGCTGACCATCGAAGGGTTGGCCGTCGGAGTCATTAGAGGCGAGGTAAAATAATGAAACAGGCAATAGGGTATATCGTCCTAGCTGGAAGGCGGGATGTGATGAATGAATTGAGTATTTACGCGCGGGCGATTTGGCGTTTGAGTGTACGCTCGCTTACAGGGCGCATGGGCTTGAGCAAGCGAGGTAGAAGTATGGCGCATTACAAGCAGTGGGAGGCTTAACTCATAGCCCGTGACTATTACTTATTGTGTAGGATGCAATAGCAACGCATATTGCACCGGCTGCGCCGGGCACCAAAAGCTCGGTCTAGTAAGATATTGTGTAAGAGAATACCTACCCCAGCTTGGAACCAAAATGGGGTTCCGGTAGCAGATCAGTAATCAACTGATCCACCGTTTCCTGCCCCGGCTTCGCATTTACCTCCACTAATATCACCCGTGTAGCATTACGATTGCTGCTACCTGCTCCGCTACCCGCCAATTCCCCTTGCAGGGACAGTCGTTCTCTTGCGTGTTCCAAAGCCTGGTCAATGATTCCATGTTCACAGATAAGGCATTTGTAGCTCAATTCATTGTGAATG
>CAZXZI010000165.1:0-5541 GCA_964645165.1 uncultured Ectothiorhodospiraceae bacterium | reverse complement strand
GACAATAATAATAATCAACACGGCAAAAAATACCGGGCGTCCCACCTCACGTGCTGATTCCTGAATACGCAGGGCAATACCATGATCATCTCTGGCTGCATCGTAGGGATGTTTGTCGCCCGGTGCGAGTACCCGTTGGGCGTGTCGATGATGTTGTGCATCCGGTGTACTCAAGTGAGTAAAAATATGTTCCATCATGACTACTGAGCCATCCACCATCATACCAATGGCAATGGTCAATCCACCCAAGGACATTAAGTTTGCCGAAACACCCCACTGCGCCATCACCATTAGTGCCAGTAAGATGGAAATAGGCACCGAGATCAGCACCAGGAATGTCGCCCGCACATTTACGAGGAATAACATGAGAATAATAACGATCAGTATAAAGGCCTCCATTAGCGCCTTACTAACCGTGCCTACCGCCTTGTCCACCAGGTCAGACTGGTCATACACCGGTTCGATAGTTACACCATCAGGCAGTGCCATCTGAATTGCTGGCAGGCGTTGTTTGATACCGTCGATGGTTGCTTTGGTGTTGGCGCCCATGCGTTTAAGCACAATGCCGGCCACCACTTCGCCCAGTGATTCGGGTTTACCACTGGCATCGCGCCGGGTCATGGTTACCGCACCCTGACGTATTTCCGGGCCAAAGGCGACCGTGGCTACATTGCTCACACGCACTGGCACACCGTCCACGTCCATCAATGGAATATTGCCGATATCGCGCAGGCCATCTTCACCGTTGCGCAACCAGCCCACGCCGCGAATAATTAATTGCTCTTCGCCTCGATCCAGATACCAGCCACCGGCATTGCGGTTGTTGGCCTCAATGGCCTCGGCCACATCATCACTGCTGAGCTTGTAGGCCAGTAGACGTTGTGGGTCCAGTTGCACTTGGTACTGACGCACTTCACCACCAAAAGAAAGCACATCGGTAACGCCTCCCACAGGCATTAACAGTAATTTGACCACCCAGTCGTTGAGACTGCGCAGGGCAATCGCATCATATTTTGAGTTGTCTTCCGCCAGCAAAATATACTGGAAGACCTGCCCTAGCCCCGATGTATTGGGTCCCATGCTAGGCATACCAATGCCATTGGGAATCTGTTCCTTTGCTGCTTGCAGGCGTTCAAACACCAACTGCCGGGCAAAATAGATTTCTGTACCCTCTTTAAAAACGACGGTTACTACTGACAGGCCGGTTTTGGAAATGGAGCGCACTTCTTCCACATCGGGCAACGCGTACATTACTGCCTCAATGGGAAAGGTAATGAGTTGTTCTACTTCTTCCGCAGCCAAACCCTGTGCCTCGGTGTTAATTTGCACCTGCACATTGGTAACATCCGGAAAGGCATCAAGATTAAGTTTTGGCAATACCATCGCACCACCCACCAGGGTGGACAACAGCGCCAACACCACCAACAAACGGTTTTCGACCCCAAGGTCGATAAGTTTATTTAACATGGCTCATCTCCCTTTAATGATCGTGAATTTCAAAACCGCTTTTGGCGATTTCGGATTGCACAAAGAAGACACCCTTGCTGACGATGGTGGTCCCTTCCGGGATACCCTCTATCAACAATTGATTGCCCACCGTTTGCAAGACGTTCACTTCCTTCGGCTCAAAACGACCGGGTGCAGACTCCACAAACAACTGCAAATCCCCATCGGCAGAACGCATCACAGCACCCAGCGGTACCACGATACCCAGTTGTTTTTTCTTACCTTCAATCACCACTGAGACAAACTGACCAGGATGCAGGGCATCATCAGGATTGGCGACTTCAACCTGCACACCAAGGGTGCGTGTAATTTCATCAAGGGTGTGGCGGGCTTGCATAACCTTACCGTTTAACCAACGCTTGCCGACCTGCACGTGAGCGGATGTGCCGAGCATGATATCGGCCGCTGCCTCCGGCGTAAGTCGGGCTTCTATCCACAACGTGGTTTCGTCACTGATCTCAAACAATACTCGGCCCGGTTCAATAATTTCACCCACAATAAATTTGTCACTGATCACCGTGCCATCCTGCGCAGCCATTAGCACAAACTGTCCTGTGGCTTTGCTGGCATCGCCCGTTTCCAACAGTGCCTCGATTTGCACTGCAGACATCCCGTAAGCACGCACCTTGGCATAGGCTTGCTGATAGGCAATCTGTGCCGCCACGTATCGTTTTTCAGAGACAACCTTACGCCCCAGTTTTTTTACACGACGCAACTCAAGTTTGGCTCCCAGCAAATCTCCCTGGGCTTCTGCCATTTCCACACTGGATAGCGTTACAAGCGCCCTACCTTTACGCACATGATCACCCAAGTGCACGTGGCGCTTGATCACCTGTGCAGAAATACGTGGTGTGACCCTGGTGGTACGATAGGCATTAAGCACCACTTCGCCCGGCGCACTAATGGCAGCACCCAGGGATTGACGTTTTACCTTAACCGTTTCAATACCTGCCATGCGGAGCTGGGCGGCATTCAGTTCTGTATCACCGGTGTCCTCTTCGTGTCCGTGCCCTTCATCTTCGTGTTGATGATTTTCATCCTCGTGACCATGCCCCTCCTCTTCAGCAAATACGTTGCCATAACTGGACAGACTTAACAGCAATACACCAACACAGATCCTTAACGGTTCTTTAGAAAATAATATGTACTTCATTGGGATTCTCCAGAATTTGTTTCGATATTTTGTTGCACCAAACCTAACCAGTTTTCAACCTGGTTAGAGGCAGCAAGCCAGGCAAAATGGGCTCGCCGGGTTTCTCCCAGGAGTTGCGTTGCCGTCTCCTGGGTATCAATGTTTTGTTTGGCTTGAATAAGATAGTCAGTGACGCTGAGCTCGCCGGCATGCCATAGCTGGTTAAGAAGATTCATTTGTTCACGTTGCGCCCGCTGGCCATCCGTGAGCCAGGCACGCCAAGCACGATAGGTATTTTTATAACGTGTAAAGGTGGCTGTAAGATGAGCCTTGGCACGTCGATAGGCATTGCGATATGCCTGCTCTTCAACAACGGCCTGATGTGCGGCTACACGCGTTTCTGCTGAAAAATTATTGCGGACAAAAAGGGGAATTTCCAAGCTCAGTCCATACAATGTTTCTGTATTTTCCTTTCCGGCACGAATCCCCAAGGTGGGATCACTACGCCCTTGTTTTTTCGCCAGAGAGATACGCGCTTTTGCAGCTGCCACACGACTGCGTAACATGATCAGCTTGGGGAGTGCCTCAAAGGTACTCGGATCAATTTGCGTGGGTGCAGCTGGCACATCATCAGGCAATGATGGCCATTGTGGATACGATTCAGGTTGGGATGCGGTTTGTGCTAATCCACTCACCGCTTGCAGTGCCGACTCGGCGGTAGTGAGCGTATTCTCAGCGGTCGCCTGTAACATCAATGACTCGTTGTAGGTCACCTGAGCCAGGATCACATCAAGGGCATTGACATCTCCCGCCGCCTGACGTTGCCTGGCCGTATTGACCAGGGTTTGCATCAGTAGGCTTCGATGTTGAGCCAGCTCCCAGGATTCGTGTGCAGTGAAAAAATCGACCAGGGCATTGAGTGCCTCCTGTGCCGTACTGCGTCGCGCCTCCCAAACAGCGGCTTGTGCGCCTTGTTGCCTCTGTTTTGCTATCGTGAGTTGTGCGCCCCGTTTGTTACTCCAATCCAGGGTTTGACTGAGACCAATGCTGCTGGTGTTGATATCGGTACGTTCGACATCCAGTTCTAATGACGGATTGTGCAATGGTCTACCTGCGCCATCGGTACGGGCCTGTGCGGCGTCCATTGCCGCCCGAGCACCCTGTACAATCGGACTTTCTGTCCAGACTTGCTGAATAAATACCGGCAGTGCGGGGTCAATTTTTATTTCGGTGCCGTTGCCGGCGTGACTTGCCAGTGGCAGCCATAGCCCAATGGCTACGCCCGCATAAAAAATGCGTGTTAATAACATGATGTAAATCCTTCAGATAACAAAACACACACCACTGCAAACGAGCAGTAGTGCACGAACAACAAGAAGGATTAAACGATTGGGGGGCGGAGCAGAGGTGAAATGTACAGAGAGGCTAAAGGAGTAAATAGCGCAGCATGTTGGCCAGGGGCACTCGCAACTATCGGTAGTGCACTGTCGAAGAAGATGCCGACCAAATGTGCAGCACCATGTGCACAATGATCATCCATGTGTACATCGTTGGAGTGGTTGTGTATCACAACATCGGCCACCAAGCCGGGAATGGCAATATCACTCCCCGCCAGTGCAACGGGATGCTTATCCCAGGCAAAGGCTGTGCCAGAAAAAATAGTGGCAAGCATCAATAATGTGATCAGAGTTTTTTTCATTGGCATACATTTTGGGGAAACGAAGTCGTGCAGTCAACTACACATTGCCCCTATATCGGCACTTTGACCAATAGTTTTATGCCTTTTTTACGGGAACTGACCCGGTGGCTTCACCGGGTTTAAACTTACTCCGAGTGCGAATTCGATAGAGATCCTCCACCGGTAACACGGCGATAATTCCGTCGCCCTCTATACCGACATGCGCCGCATCCATAATGGTTTCGACGATCTCATCCACCATCGATTCCTCGGTAAAGATTTCGATACGGGCATGGGTGACCAGCCAGTCATCGCTGTAAAGATCTGCATATTCACCATAACCCTTTACCTTGCTGATACTGAATCCCTGCACACCAATTTCCTGCAAACGCTGCTCGACTTTATCGCAAGAGTCGCAGCGAAAAATGGCGGTTACTTTTCTGAAAGTCATCTCGTTCTCCCCAGTATTTACTTTCAATCGACAATATGACGGGTTTAATTCTTATGCATCCGACGTTCCTGCCACTGCAATACCCAGCCGTAGATGACCGGCAAAACCAGCAGACAGAGTAACGTGGTAGTCACCATGCCACCAACCATAGGGGCAGCGATACGTTGCATCACTTCCGAGCCGGTACCGCTGCCAAACATGATGGGAAGCAGGCCGGAGATCACCGCCACTGCCGTCATGGCGATGGGACGCACGCGCTCCGAGGTACCGTCGTGAACGGCGGCCGTAATTTCCTCAGCAGTCAATGGCATGGCGACGGCGTGACGCTGCCCTTGCTTCAGGCCCTTATTGTGTCGGCACTCGGCGACGGACTGGTTGATGAAGGTCAGTACCAGCACACCAATTTCCGCAGCCACTCCTGCCAGGGCGGTAAAGCCCACAGCCACGGCCACCGAAATATTAAAGCCGTACCAGTAGACCACCCAGATGCCGCCAATCAATGCAAAGGGGATGGAAAGCATCACGACAGCCGGCGCAGTGAGATTACGGAAGTTAAAGAACAACAACAGGAAAATAATCAGCAGGGTCAACGGAATCACGATACGCAGGCGTTTGGCGGCGCGTTCCATGTACTCAAACTGGCCGGACCACACCACGGTATAACCGGGCGGCATTTTCACCTGGTCTTCCAGCACCTTTTTTGCCAGCTCCACATAACCACCAATCTACCATGATTTGCTGTCAACAACGCTCCAGGCGTTGGGCCGTGCGGTT
>CAZXZI010000164.1:0-5611 GCA_964645165.1 uncultured Ectothiorhodospiraceae bacterium | reverse complement strand
GTTCATTTCGTTGTCTTCTACCAACAACACCTTAGACATAATCATGTCTCCTTTTTCTTACACATAATACAACATAAATAAACAACCTGATTAACCCTTTTCCGGATCCTTATATTCCTGCCGTACTTTTTTAAACTCATCTTCTGCTTCATAAAAAGCCAGTACCACATCCGGATCAAAATGAGTGCCGCGACCTTCTTCTATAATACCGAAGCTCTTTTCATGGCTAAACGCATCTTTGTAACATCGTTTAGAGGTCAGCGCATCGTATACATCACCCAGAGCCAAAATACGCGCGACCAATGGGATGGTTTCACCCGAAAGGCCATAGGGATATCCCGAGCCGTCCCATTTTTCATGATGGCCTTCAGCAATCTCAATGCCAGTATGAATAAAGTCATTTCCGGGATGTTGACGATCAACTTCACGTAAGGTCTCTGCACCAATCACCGGATGCTGCTTCATCAACACCCATTCTTCATCATTCAAGGGGCCTGGCTTCAGTAGAACGCTGTCATCAACACCTACTTTTCCAATATCATGCAAAGGGCTTGCAGCATAAATATTATCAACAAAGGTTCTGTCGATAATAGATCTGAATTTCGGCATGTGGCTTAATTGTTCAGAAAGTAATTTACAATATTCACGCATGCGTTCGAGGTGCTCCCCCGTTTCAGGATCACGTGATTCAGCCAGCTTAGACATGGCGAAAATTGCTGCCAACTGAGACTGTGATATCTCCAGCACTTTTGCGCGAACTTCTTCGGATAGACTAATATTACTACGTTCAATTTCTTCTCGGCGTTTTTCTTCTATGTCATGCAAGCGCTTCCTGTCCAGACTAGCATCAACACGTGCAAGCAATAACACCGGATTGAATGGTTTGGTGACATAATCCACTGCGCCCATTTCGATACAACGAACCGCACTATCGACATCATCTAATGCAGTAATCATAATTACCGGCACACGCCGCAGCACAGAATCATCTTGAATTAATTTCAACGTTTCATAACCATCTAACACAGGCATCATAATATCCAGCAAAACCAGGTCAAAGGCTTGGTTACGCATCTTGGACAACGCCTCTTCACCATCCGCCGCCGACTCCAACAGATATCCGGAGTTTCCTAAACGACGCAATAATAAGTCACGATTCATTTCATTATCATCAACCACCAAAATGGAAAATGCATTATCCACTGCATTCAGTTTTTGCCCTGTTACACTCATGGCATCTTTACCTTTGTCGTTACGCACCTGTTTATGCACCATCATTTTCGTCCTGCCACCATATCCGAATGTGAATCGCCAATCAGTTCACGCAACCGACGTAAAAGAGTATCCAAACTGTATGCGCCCTTCTCAATAACCATGTCAACATGTTCCAGTAATTGCTCGCGCTCTTCGTCGTTGATCGAATGCCTTGTCAACACTAAAACTGGAATGGATTTCCATTTTCCGTTCTTTTTTAACGCTTGAACAAATTCAAATGCCCTCATTTTTGACAACATGGCATCCAGCACAATAGCGGACGGCATCTGTTCTGCCACTCTCATCAGCCCAACTTCCGCATCAAGCCCTTCCGCCACGTTCCAGCCTTCATTTTCAAAAACCATCCGCGCCAAACGCCGCGCATCAACATCCTCATCGACCACCAATACGGTAGGAACCGCATTTGAACGCAAATGTGCCTTTATAGCATCAACTAATTCATTTCGATCTGCCGGCTTGGTGACATAATCTGCAGCACCTAGTGCCGCTGCAGTTGCACGTTCTTCGGTCATACTGTGCATAATCACCGGCACATGCATCAGCTCAGGATTCTTCTTTAACTGAGACAATACCGGCCAGCCACTCATGTCAGACATGATCACATCCAGAATAATAAGATCGGGAATGAGCTCTGCTGCTTTTTTAAGTCCTTCGCGTCCACTGCTTACCGATTCAATATGAAACCCTTCAACCCCCAAAGCCCGTTGCAGCAAATCGCCCACTGAAGGATCATCGTCGATCACTAAAACCTTAGGTATCTTTTCGCGTCTATCATCAGCGTTTTCTGTGGTGCCCAACTTGGTGCCACGCATCAATGCCTGCACAGGCGTTCGGTGCCCCATATTCAAAATGCTATTTTCATCCTCAGCTTTCACCACATTGGTCGGGATGCATATCAAAAATTCAGATCCATTTTCTAACCGACTTTTTACCGAAATATCACCGCCCATTAAATGGCACACGCTACGGCTAATGGTCAATCCCAAGCCAGTACCACCATATTGGCGAGTTGTTGATTCATCTGCTTGAGTAAAAGCCTTAAAAAGATTCTTTTGTTGCTCTTCACTAATGCCAATCCCAGTATCAACAATACGAAACACTGCCCATTCAGTACCCTTATCAAGCTCACGTTCCACCGACAAACTAACCTCACCGTTGTGCGTAAATTTGGCAGCATTACCCAACACATTGATCAACACCTGCTTTAACTTCGCAGCATCTGCATGAATACTGCCAATATTCCCTTCGCAATTAAGCTTTATTTCATTCCCATTCGAAATAATCAGCGGCTCAACATTATCCATTACATCGCTCACCAGCTGAGGCAAACTAACGTCATTCAGATGTAATTGCATCTTGCCCGCTTCAATTTTTGACAAGTCCAGCACATCATTAATCAAAGAGAGAAGATGCTTTCCCGAACTAACAATGCGCACCAAGTCACCTGCCATTTCAGCATTACCCGACTCACCCGCATCTTCGTATAGCATTTCGCTGTAGCCAATAATGGCGTTCAAGGGCGTACGTAGTTCATGGCTCATATTAGCCAGGAACTGACTTTTTTCCTGGTTCGCCGCTTCCGCTTCCAATTTTGCCTGTAGTGCAGCTTGTGCTGCCTCATGCTCCGCCTCCAAGGCCTCATCACGCTGTTGTAGTCGCGCAAGCAATTGCTCAACTGAACCCCACACCTGTCTAATTTCTGTGCTGACTGAACGGCCAGCGGGTGGCAAGACAACTTGTGAATCAAAATCAACATACGCCAAACGACTGGATAAATCGGTGAGTGGCCTAAGCAGGCGACGAACCCAGTACTGCATAATCAGCAACAGCAGCAAGGCCAACCCCAATGAACCACCCATTTCCCACCACACCTCTCCAATCAAACGATTGTAAAAAGCATCGTTATATTCCAACTTCACACTACCCAACAATTCCATACTGCGCGGTGAAAATATCGGTGTTTCTGCACGAAAAGGATGCGCCTGTCTTTTGACTTTATTATGGCGCTCAATCATACGGCCATCCAATAATGATACCTTCAAACTCAACACAATTGGCTCGTTATAAGTTGCATCCTCCAATAACACCAGCTGAGTAAGAATTTCGCCCAATTGAATTTCATCGCCATCATCCACTGCAGCCTCCAAGAGCTGCGTGTACGGTGTGATTATCAGCTCTGCCTTGGTTTGCTCAGCCGCTTTTAAGGTAGGCGCCGTTACAAAGGCCCAATGTCGTACTACCACAGCCATGCTCAGCACGACCACCATAACCATGGCCAGTGATACGCGGGTTGTCAGGCGTGAGAAAATATTACTCATAACGCTTCGACATCTTCATCAACAAGGCGTTAATCACCACTTTCGCGCTGCGCAAGACCGTAAGATTAAAGTAAGGTTTGACCCGATTGGTGACTGAAATACCAACCATTACCCCACGCTCCACATCGCCAGAAAACGGAGAAAACACCAGACGATGAGAAGACTCAGCATAGGCAACCACTTTCTTCAACTGCGCATCGCTTAACTTCTCAACAAGAAAAATTGCCACAGGCACGTTAACCGCAGGCAAGGCCTCTGCTGCACTTACCACTCGTGTAGCCACCGGCATGCCGCCAATATTACTGCCGTCTTTGCCAACACGAGCGGCAATTTCCTGCGCAAAACCTTTATCCCCATCATAAATAAACAGCAATTGTGCCTTACTGTCTTTATCCAGCTTTTCTCTAAAATGGTTATCCACAGCAACAATACGTGGGAATATTGATACGGAAATATCTACCCGGCGCTTCTCTGTTTCGTCCGCAAACGCAGCGATACTGAACACAACGCTCAGTAGCAGGCAAGTCGCCAATACGAAAGTGGACTTTATTTTATTCACCAAATCGCCTAAAACCGTACAGCCATCTGCAACCAGTATTCACGACCGGGTCGTGGGTAATCTTTTTGATACGTAGGTTTTTCTAATCCATTGAAGTTCGTTAGAGGTGCGGCAAAAACGACATCCGCGTCTAGAACGTTTTTTATCCCTGCACGAACCACTGCACTTGCCAGGGAAGAATGTTTAAACAAATGTTTCATCGTTATGGTGAGATCAACAGTTTTATAACCATCAAGGTCGTTTCGGTTATCATTCTCAGCACGTTGGCGATTTCCTACGTAGCGATACTGGCCTGAAACACTGTACTGGGGACTGTAGCGATAAACGACACCTATGTTTGCCAACACATTCGCGACTCCCGCAACAGGTTTCCCATTTTCCCGATCTTCAGTTTTCTGTACAGTCACATTACCGTCTGCTTGAAAGCGTTCATCAAATTTACGGCTGAACTCCAGCTCGGTTCCGACAATATTTACCTTGCCTTTATTCGTATAAAGATTGGGGCTGACGCTGGTGTCGATCACAATCAGTTTTTTTAGATCTCCATAAAAAAAGGTTGCTCTGCCAACAGAAGTTCCGTCATTAAAAATGTAACCTAATTCATAATCATTAATTGTCTCTGACTCAATATTAGGATTCCCCGCTACTACTGGGTTATTTTTCGTTGATGTCTCTAAAAAGGTGGGTGGGCGAAAAGCTCTTGCAAACTGCGCCTTAAATGTTTGTTTGCTGGAAAGCTGATACACCGCTGCGATACGTGGACTAGTGGCACTGCCGACGTCATCATAACTATCAAAACGAATACCGCCCGTAATGGTTAGACGATCATTGTAGGCATATTGATCCTGCACCAACACTGCAAAAAGGCGACGCGATAAATCCTCCGCCAACCAATTCTGACTGCCCGTGTATTTTGCTAATGGCAACGGGGTGAACGTAGCCGGGTCATAATTTCGTATTGCAAACACATCGCCCTGTTTGGTATACGACCAATCCACCCCCAATAAAAGGTCATGCTTATCTTTGCCCATGTAATTTAGTTCAACGCCTGCATGGTATTTACGTTCTTCGTGATTGGGGCTGGCAAACACACCATTGGGGAAAATACCTTTAAAGCCAGGTGGGTACATCTGATGCAACCCTGAATCCAATGTGTAATCCAACCACCCCGCTTTGGCCTCACCCTTAAACTCATGTCCCAAAGCAAATTCCCAGCCTGCATCTACTGCCAGCATTGATACCTTTCGGATCAAACTTTGCCCATTCCCAGGCAAAGCATTGGCCAAACCAAAACTGTCACCACTTTCCGTTTTTGACCACTGCACTGAAAAATCAAAATCCTCAAACTCCGTGCGTAGGATCAGCGCGCGATCCGCTTCTTTTTCATTGGTTTCACCCGGCGCCCGGGAGATACCTCCCATCGTCTTTCCTGCCTTTTCTACACCTCTGCCTCTTCCGT
>CAZXZI010000163.1:0-5629 GCA_964645165.1 uncultured Ectothiorhodospiraceae bacterium | reverse complement strand
TGTTCACCACCGGAAATCACATCGACAGTTTTATCGATGTCATGCTGGGAAAACAGTAAACGACCCAACGTGCCACGAATCACCTGTTCGTCATCGGTATCCTTACCCCAGTGATCCATCCAATCATACAGATTTTTATGTTCCGCAAAATCAGCGGCATGATCCTGCGCGTAATAACCAATACTGGCATTTTCCGACCATTTCACCGTACCCGTAGTGGGCTCAAGATCACCCACCAGACAACGCATCAAGGTGGACTTGCCAATACCGTTGGGGCCGATCACTGCGATGCGCTCACCCACTTCCACTGTGAGATTAAGGCCCGCAAACAGGTCTTCATCAAAATGTTTGCTAAGGCCTTCCACTTCCAGTGCCAGACGATGTAATTTTTTATCCTGTTCAAAACGAATAAAAGGACTTTGTCGACTAGAAGGCTTCACATCATCCAGTATGATTTTGTCGATTTGTTTGGCTCGCGATGTCGCCTGTTTTGATTTAGAAGCATTGGCGGAGAAGCGACTGACGAAGGCTTTGAGTTCGGCAATCTGCGCGCTCTTCTTCGCGTTATCTGACTGCAACTGTTCACGCGCCTGGGTCGAAGCCGTCATATATTCATCATACGAGCCCGGATAAACACGGAGCTCGCCGTAATCAAGATCGGCCATGTGCGTACACACACTATTGAGGAAATGACGATCATGGGAAATGATGATCATCGTGCATTTTCGTTCGTTTATTATGTCTTCTAGCCAGCCAATGGTATTAATATCCAAGTTATTTGTAGGCTCATCCAACAACAAAATGTCGGGCTCAGAAAATAAAGCCTGTGCCAACAATACGCGCAGCTTCCAACCCGGGGCCACTTCGCTCATGGGACCAAAATGTTGTTCGACAGGAATTTCCAGACCCAACAACAATTCTCCGGCACGCGCTTCAGCGGTATAGCCATCCATCTCGGCAAAGTCGTGTTCAAGATCAGCGGCCCGCATACCATCTTTTTCACTCATTTCCGGGTTTGCATAAATTGCGTCGCGTTCAGATTTTATCTTCCACAACTCTTCATGCCCCATAATTACCGTATCGATCACGCTGAATTCTTCGTAGGCAAACTGATCCTGCTTCAATTTACCAATGCGCTCATTGGGACCCTTTGAAACATTACCTGCAGACGGTTCTAAATCTCCACCCAAAATTTTCATCAAGGTAGACTTCCCACAACCATTAGCACCGATCAATCCATAGCGATTCCCATCACCGAACTTAACCGAAATGTCTTCAAATAAAGGCTTGGCGCCAAATTGTATAGCGATGTTTGCAGTGGCTAACACGATTTTCTTTCCTGTAAAATTATTAATTAGAAGCACGCGATTTTAGTTGCGCACGAAATAGGTTTTTTCGTTGGGAAACAGCTAAAAACAGCGTACTGATTTATTCCACTGTCACCGATTTTGCGAGGTTACGCGGCTGGTCAACATCTGTACCTTTCAGCACCGCCACGTAATATGACAAAAGCTGCAATGGAATGGTGTACACAATCGGTGATATGGCATCATCCACTGGCGCAACATTCAGCACCTGTATGCCTTCGGCCTGCTGCAGTTCGGAATGCATGTCGGCAAATACCAGCAATTCACCACCGCGCGCACGCACTTCCTGCAGGTTCGACTTTAGTTTTTCCAATAACTCGTTGTTCGGTGCCACGGCGATGATAGGCATATTTTCATCTACCAACGCCAATGGGCCGTGTTTTAATTCACCCGCCGGATAAGCTTCGGCGTGGATATAAGAAATTTCTTTGAGCTTAAGCGCGCCTTCCATGGCCACTGGGTATTGCGCACCACGGCCTAAAAATAGGGCGTTGTGTTTATCGGCAAATTGTTCAGCGATCTCCTTTATGGGTTTATCCAGTTTTAATACGCGGTCCACTTCACCCGGCAGCTTTTCCAGCTCTGCTACCATGCGTGCTTCGTCTTCTGCCGACAATCTGTTACGACGGCCCAAGGTGATCACTAACAACATCAGTGCTACAAGCTGCGTGGTAAATGCCTTGGTGGAGGCCACACCAATCTCTGGACCTGCGCGCGTCAACATGACCAAATCAGATTCGCGCACTAACGAACTTTCCGGTACGTTGCAGATGGAAAGCGAGTGACCAAAACCCAGTCGCTTGGCTTCCTTCAGACCGGCCAGGGTATCCGCCGTTTCACCCGACTGCGACAACGTAACAATCAAAGAATTTTTGCGCACTACCGGCTTGCGATAACGAAATTCGCTGGCCACTTCCACACTACAGGGAATACCCACAATCGATTCCAACCAGTAACTGCCGATCAGCCCCGCGTGGTAGCTCGTGCCGCAGGCAATGATATGCACGCCTTGCACCTTGTCGAAAATTTCTGGCGCAGCCGCACCGAAGGCCTGTTCCAAAACGTGGCCGCCACTAATGCGGCCTTCCAAAGTATGGGCAATAGCCTGGGGCTGCTCATAGATTTCTTTAAGCATGTAGTGACGGTATTCGCCACGATCAACTGCATCGGCCGACAATTCGCTTTCTTTTATGGGACGCTGTACCTCAGCGCCCTGCGCATCATAGATGAGCAAACTATCCCGGTGGATATCGGCGATATCTCCTTCTTCTAAAAAGATAAAACGTTGTGTCACTGGCAACAGTGCAGCGACATCCGAAGCGATAAAGTATTCTCCGATACCCACGCCAATGACCAGCGGACTGCCTCGACGCGCGGCAATCAAACGTCCTTCTTCTTTTGCACTGATCACACCCAGCGCATAAGCACCCTCAAAATCAGCGGCAGCCGCTTGCACCGATTCCAGCAAGCCTTTGCCTTGCTCGACGTGGTAATCGTAAACCTGGTGTACGACTACTTCGGTATCCGTTTCCGATGTAAATTTGTAACCGGCCTTTGTCTGCGCCTCGCGAAGCTGTTCATGATTTTCAATAATGCCGTTATGTACGACGGACACGGTGTTACGGCATATGTGCGGGTGAGCATTGCTTTGGCTTGGCACACCGTGAGTTGCCCAGCGAGTGTGAGCAATACCGGTTTTACCGCCAAGCTTGCCATCCATCGCCTCTACCAGTGCAGCAACTTTCCCAATGGAACGCACACGGTCCAGCTTATTTTCACCATCCAATACGGCAACGCCTGCGGAATCGTATCCGCGATATTCAAGCCGACGCAGACCTTCTACCAGGATCGGTACCACGTCTCTATCTGCAACAGCGCCTACGATTCCGCACATAAAATTAGTCTCTGGTATCTCGTTTCCCGTGTGAGAATTCGTTTCCACACACTTTAAGAAATCTTTTGCAGAGCTTCTTGTTGAGGCTCAGCAGTAGCGGTCATCCTCCTGGATTCCGGCCTGCGCTGGAATGACGAACGGGGGGAGGCTTTTCTCTTTCCTCTGCTAGTTTTCCTCTGCTTTCTTCGGTCTTTGCCAACCTTCCACCGACACTTGTCTTGCACGACTTAAGGTCAGCGTCTCTGCAGTCGCATCTTTGGTGATCGTCGAGCCTGCGCCAATAGTCGCGCCGTCTGCGATAACAACCGGTGCAACAAGTTGAGTATCGGAGCCGATAAAGACGTTGTCACCAATCACCGTCTGGAATTTATTGGCACCATCATAATTACAAGTAATCGTACCTGCGCCCACGTTCACATTTTTACCCATGGTGGTATCACCAATGTAGCTTAGATGGTTCACCTTGCTGCCAGCGGCGATGTCGGATTTCTTGATCTCGACGAAGTTGCCGACTTTGACTTTGTTGGCCAAATTCGTTTGCGGACGCACACGGGCAAACGGGCCGATGTCGCATTGTGCACCGATCGTACTTTCTTCCAGTACACAATTTGCGTGAACCTGTGTGCCTGCCCCAATCCTGACATTTTTTAATACAGCATTAGGGCCAATGATCACGCCGTCCGCTAATTCAACCCGACCTTCGATCAGCGCGTTAATATCAATTTCTACATCTTGGCCGATAATCAATTCACCACGTAGATCAAAACGCGCAGGGTCGCGCAGGGTCAGCCCAGCTTCCATTAGCCGGCGTGCCTGGCGTAATTGAAAAGCGCGCTCCAGTTCGGCCAGTTGGCGCTTGTTGTTCACTCCTTCAATTTCACAAATCGCATCTGGGTTGGCGGTATTAATAACAACGCCATCAGCTACGGCAAAACCAACAATATCCGTTAGATAAAATTCGCCTTGCGCATTATTGTTTTCAAGCTGGCCAATCCATTTTTTAAGCATGTCTGCTTTTACCGCCAACATACCTGTATTGATTTCATGGATGCCCAACTGCTCCTCACTGGCATCTTTTTGCTCGACGATGCACTGCACGTTGTTACTGGCATCACGCACAATTCGACCATAACCGGTGGGGTCGTCAAGCTCGGCCGTTAACAGCGCAAGTGCATTATCCGCTGTGGCAGCGATGAGTCGTTGCAGTGTTGCCACGGTGATCAGCGGAACATCGCCGTATAACAACAGCACCAGGTGATCATCCGAGATGCTGGGCAGTGCCTGTTCGACAGCATGGCCGGTGCCCAGCTGCTCCGCCTGTTCTGCCCAATTTAAATCATAGGCTGACAAGGCCGCCTGCACCTGATCACCCCCGTGTCCAAAGACCACGTGAATGTCCGCCGCACCCAGTTCCAGCGCATCGCTGATGACATGCTCCACCAGCGGCCGACCTGCAATACAGTGCAGTACTTTGGGTAGCTGTGATTTCATGCGTGTGCCCTGACCGGCGGCCAGCACCACAACGCTCAGTGGCATTTCAACAGTCATGGTGAATACAAATCCTTGTGGTCAAAAATGAAGCTTAATTCAGAGCCTATAATAGCACCGACAACTTATTCTGCCGCAAAAAAAGGGGCGGTAAAAACCGCCCTTTTTTATTTTAGTCAGCGGTTAGTTTAGCGGCCGATCTTTTTCTTCAACCGCTGAATAGCTTGCAACTGTGCCATGGCTTCAGCCAGTTCTGCGGAAGCAGCCGCATAGTCGACATCGTCCTTTTGATCGGACAACAGTTTCTCGGCTCGCTCTTTAGCTTCAAGAGCGGCAGCTTCGTCAATGTCGCTGGCTCGTTGAGCCGTATCGGCCAAGATAGTCACGGCTTCAGGTTGAATTTCCAACATGCCGCCAGAGACGTACAACACCACCTCATCATCACCCTGTTCAGTGACAATGCGTACTTCGCCGGGCTTGATGCGCGTCAGCAATGGTGCGTGACGCGGATAAATACCCAAATCACCCATCACACCCGGCGCAAACAACATTGTGGCCGGGCCGGAGAAAATTGCTTCCTCGGCACTTACGACGTCTACATGCATAGTCATAGCCATATCCTACTCTCCTTAAATCTTTAACTTAAGACCTTAAGAAAGCGTCTTGGCTTTTTCGACGGCTTCTTCGATACCGCCAACCATGTAGAAGGCCTGCTCAGGTAATGCATCGTGTTCACCTTCGACGATGGACTTAAAGCCGGAGATGGTGTCTTTCAGACTAACGTACTTACCCGGTGCACCGGTAAAGACTTCAGCAACGAAGAAAGGCTGTGACAGGAAGCGTTGCAG
This sequence comes from uncultured Ectothiorhodospiraceae bacterium, assembly GCA_964645165.1. Classification (GTDB taxonomy): domain Bacteria; phylum Pseudomonadota; class Gammaproteobacteria; order SZUA-152; family SZUA-152; genus SZUA-152. The sequence goes on along the minus strand of CAZXZI010000163.1, from coordinate 32 downwards.
CTTACGTGCACGGTTAACGGACATTTTGTCTT
>CAZXZI010000162.1:0-5670 GCA_964645165.1 uncultured Ectothiorhodospiraceae bacterium | reverse complement strand
CTATTGATGTACGATATTCTTCATTATCTGGATGAGCAGGCGCAGTTGGCGGAGGGTGATGAAGGTAAGGAATAGGTTTGGCTCCCTCTCCCTTGAGGGAGAGGGTTGGGGTGAGGGTGAATGCGCATAATTCAAACCACCCCTCATCCTAGCCTTCTCCCCTGAGGGGAGAAGGAACTGTCTTGATTATTTACGGAAGATTTTTGCAGAAACGTAGGGTGGGCATTGCCCAGCATGATAATTTTACCGGGGTGGAATTGGTGGGCAATGCCCACCCTAAGAAAATATGAAACGAACCGACCTCACCAAAACCCGTCGCTGCGTCGTCAAAATCGGCAGCGCCCTGTTGACTGCTAACGGCCAGGGGCTGGATCGCGACGCCATTGCAGGCTGGGTGGCGCAAATGGCCGGGCTGCGCGCCAAGGGCATCGAGGTGGTGCTGGTGTCCAGCGGCGCGGTGGCCGAGGGCATGATGCGCCTCGGCTGGTCGCAGCGCCCCCGCGCCCTGTTCGAGCAACAGGCCGCTGCTGCGGTGGGGCAGATGGGGCTGGTGCAGGCCTACGAATCCTGTTTTCAGCAGCACGATATTCACACCGCCCAGGTGTTGCTCACCCACGAAGACCTCTCCGACCGCCAGCGCTATCTCAACGCCCGCAGCACATTACGTTCTCTGCTCGATCTCGGCGTGGTGCCGGTGGTCAACGAAAATGACACCGTAGTCACCGACGAGATTCGCTTCGGTGACAACGACACACTGGCTGCATTGGCGGCCAATTTGCTGGAGGCAGACTGCCTGATTATTCTCACCGATCAGGCAGGGCTATTCGACAAAGACCCGCGCAGCCACGCTGACGCCAAACTCATCGACTCCGCCAATGCCAACGACAGTTCGCTGGAAGCATTGGTAGGCGAAACGGGAGCACTGGGCCGTGGCGGCATGCTCACCAAGCTGCGCGCCGCACGACTGGCGGCACGTTCCGGCGCAGCCACGGTGATTGCTCACGGTCACGAAGCCAATGTGCTAACCGAGGTGCTGGCCGGTAAAATGGTAGGCACCTTGTTTTCCACAGAACAGGAATCGCTCGTCGCACGCAAACAATGGCTGGCCGGTCACCTGCAATTACGTGGTGAATTGGTGCTGGATGACGGTGCAGTGAAGATGTTGAAGGAATCCGGTTGCAGCTTGTTGTCGGTGGGCGTCACTGCTGTCAATGGCGATTTCCGGCGCGGCGAAGTAGTGGCCTGTGTGGATCAAAACGGCAATGAGGTAGCGCGAGGGCTAGCGAATTACAGTGCCGCCGAAGTGCAAAAAATCAAAGGCCTGCCGTCAGACAAACTTGAGGCCGCACTGGGGTATGTGGATGAAGCAGAACTGATTCATCGGGATAATTTGGTGGTGACCAGTAACTAGGGGCGAGTATCGAGTGGCTAGGAAACCAACGGCTATTGTTAGTTTTTCCTAGAAACTCGCCCCTCGCCCCTAGACATTTTTCCCTCAGACAATAAAAAAGCCGGTTCAAATAACCGGCTTTTTTATTGTCTGAGGGAAAACTCTACATCGCACGAATGCGAGTATTCAAACGACTCTTATGACGAGCACCCTTGTTGATGCTGATCAGGCCTTTGCCGGAAGAGCGATCAATCAACGGCACGGCAGCCTTGTACATTTCCTCGGCCTTAGCCTTGTCACCGGCATCGATGGCGTACACCACCTTTTTCACCGCGGTGCGGAACTCTGCGCGTTGGCCAGCATTAAGCTGACGGCTTTTTTCCGACTGGCGGGCGCGTTTTCTGGCTTGTGCTGAATTGGCCAAAGTCTTACTCCATCTCGTTGTTATGCAATAGTGCGTGTGTTTGTTTGAGTCTCGACACGGGGCAGCAGCCCAGCGACGAAGAGGGCGCATAATATGCGGCTTTATGCCTCGTTTGTCAACTATTTGCAGCGCTTGGGTGGGAGCGAAAAGCGCCGATTTTGGGCTGAGGGCTGGGGCAGGTAAGATGGCTACTCTTTCTGCGGAAAAACCCCAATTAGAACAATGCCCTTGATGACCATCTCTCAAAGAAAGACGCTATGAGCCGCCGCTTGCTGAAATCTACTGGAATTGTCAGTGCCATGACCACCCTGTCGCGGGTGCTGGGGCTGGTGCGCGACGTGGTGTTTGCCCAGTTCCTTGGTGCCGGCGGTGCCACCGATGCCTTTTTCGTCGCCTTCAAGATCCCCAATTTCCTGCGCCGCCTGTTTGCCGAGGGAGCCTTTTCACAGGCCTTTGTGCCGGTCCTCACAGAATACAAAACCCAACGCAGCGAGGCTGAAGTTCGCACGCTGGTGCAGAACACGGCCGGTACGCTGGGTGGCATTTTGTTTGTGCTCACGGTGCTGGCGGCGGTAGCTTCGCCGCTGCTGGTAATGTTGTTCGCCCCCGGTTTTATTGATGATCCGGAACGTTTTGATCTCACCGCACAGATGCTGCGCATCACCTTCCCTTATCTATTATTTATTTCGCTGGTGGCCCTGTCCGGCAGCATTCTCAATAGCTTTGGCCGCTTTGCGGTGGCAGCCTTTACCCCGGTGTTTCTTAATGTGGTGCTCATCAGCATCGTTATTTGGGTGGCGCCGTCTTTTGAAAAGCCGGTAGTAGCGCTGGCCTGGGGTGTATTCATCGCGGGTATCGTGCAGTTGTTATTTCAACTGCCTTTTTTGAAACGCCTCGGCCTGCTGGTGTGGCCCAAATGGGGGATGAAAGACGAAGGTGTCCGACGCATTGGCAAGCTCATGCTACCGGCGATCTTTGGTTCCTCCGTGGCGCAGATCAATCTGCTGTTCGATACGATTATTGCTTCGTTTCTGGTGTCTGGCAGTGTTTCTTGGCTGTATTACTCAGATCGTTTGGTGGAGTTTCCGCTGGGTGTGTTCGGCATTGCGCTGGCCACGGTGATTCTGCCCAGCCTGTCGCAAAAACATGCGGCTGCCGATCCGGTGGACTTTTCCAGCACGCTCGATTGGGCGCTGCGTTGGGTGCTGGTGATCGGCGCACCGGCCACTGTCGGCCTGTTTGTGTTGTCCGGCCCTATTCTCACTACGCTGTTCCACTACGGCGCCTTCGATATTCAGGACGTGGACATGGCACGCCTTAGTCTCATGGCTTATTCGCTGGGACTGCTGGGCTTCATCGGCGTTAAAGTCCTCGCCCCCGGATACTACGCCCGACAGGATACCAAGACGCCGGTAAAAATCGGCATCATCGCCATGGTGCTCAACATGGGGCTCAATGTTGCTTTCGTGGTGCCCATGGTGATGCTTGGCTTTGAAGGCCCGCACAGTGGCCTGGCGTTGGCGACCTCCTGTTCGGCATTTATCAATGCGGGTTTGCTGTTTCGTGGCTTACGGCGCGAAGGTGTGTTGCAGGTGTTACCCGGTTGGGGATTACTGGCGGTGCGGGTGATAGTGGCGAGTCTGCTGATGGCAGCAGTGTTGATTTGGGGTGCTGGGGATTTGTCCAGCTGGTTGGAGTGGGGGTTGTGGGAAAGGATTGGCCAATTGGTGTTGTGGGTTGGGGTTGGGAGCGTGGTTTATTTTGTGAGTTTATTGGTGATGGGAGTGAGAGTTGGGGAGCTGATGGGCTGGAAATCAGTTTGACATATTATATTTGGTATATATACTCTATTTAGTATGTGGGAAATTTACGAGCACAGGAAGGCCGTAAAACAACTTGGCACGCTACCCGTCGAAGTGCTGAAGCGATACGAAAAATGGAAAGACATTGTTGCCGTTGCTGGGCCGGAAGGGCTGCGGAAAATCAAAGGCTTTCGTGATGAAGCTTTGCGCGGAGACTGGAAAGGTCATCGATCTTCCCGGTTGAATTTTCAGTACCGGGTAATTTATCGCATCGTTAAAGAGCAAGTTTTAGTGCAGGTGATAAACGTCACTCCACATGACTATCGTAAAAAGTAAGCATAGAAAATAGACGTAAAAATAGTGGGATGTAATTTTATGAAAGATTTTCGTAAAGCCAAAAGAACCGTAGAAGTCAGCACGGGTGAATCTGTACGCATACTGCGTGAGTTGCAGGAAATGAGTCAGAACAGGCTGGCGGAGGTGACGGGGATTCCGCAATCGACAATTTCCGCAATTGAGAACGATCGCGTTAAGCTGGGTGTAGAAAGGGCGAAGGTACTGGCGCGGGCATTACGGTGTCATCCGGCGGTGTTGGTGTTTTCGGGGTGGGATGTGGAGAGGGAGTCGGCAGCGTAGGGTTGGGGAGTTGATGGGGCGAGTTCGGTGATTTGGTCGATTGGGGTGAGTTTGCGAAGCCTAACGTGACATTGGTGGAAGTTCCGTAGTTGATTGTTCCGTTATTTTAATTATTTTCCGGCGGAAACTGCGTGTTCATTTCTTTTGAGTGGCCAAAAGAAACAGAACCAAAGAAAAGGCCACCCTATGTTGCACCCCTTCGGGGTAACTTCCGCTCCTCATCCTTTGCGGGGATTTTTCAACGGGCCATCCTTGAGCCCGTGAAAAACGCGCGGCGTCCTTGCTGCGCCCCTTCGGGCTATTCCCGCAAAGGACTCCGGTGCTCACTCGGCACATCCATGTGCCTCGCCCTTCGGGCAGGCGAATTGGCAATCCTGCCGATTCGTCGGTGCAGCACCAAGGGAATAACATCAAAAGAAAAAGACGGAATTTCTGTTTTCTGTCATTCCGGCGAAGGCCGGAATCCAGTGGTTTTAACGAATTACTGGATGCCGAATCAAGTCCGGCATGACGGAAGGAATTGGTGAGATGCGCTGTTTTTGACCTTCGTCCCTTCGATGCAGCCGAGCATCGCAGTCTTCATTGGGTTAAGCAAAAATTTGTCTGAGGGAGCGTAGCGAGCGAGTTTATTTTTGCGCCAATGAAGGCGAGAAGCGCAGGGAAGTCGCGTAGCGACCCAATCGTAGGGTGCCCTTTCTTTTGGTTCGGTTTTCTTTGGGCAAGCAAAGAAAATGAACACGCAGCTTCCGCCAGGAAAAAAGTAAAACAACTGAACGAATAGCTGCGGAACCGCGTACAATCGCTAACAGATCTTCTTGATAGATAAATAAACTACTTTGGGATTCAAATTAATGGATTGTGTTCCTGTGCTCACAGGATTAAAGGAAATTGTAGTGACAGTAGCGGCCGCTACTGGTGCTATCGTTGCATATCTTGGTCTGAGCCGGTGGAGAGCAGAGCTTCAAGGGCGCAGTAATCACGAAGCGGCCCATGATCTGTTAGAAAAGTTATTTCGTGTACGGTCTTCAATCCACACTGTTCGCAATAACATAATTTCTGCCTTTGAAGTGTCTGATGTGCTTGAAATATCTGAAAGAGAAAGAATAACCGAAGTCTTTCGCAAAAGGTGGGTGAGGTTAGATAGTGCGCTTATAGAATTAGACTCAGCTCGGTTTAAAGCACAAGCAATGTGGGGGAAGGAGTTTGAGAAATGCCTTGAGCCTGTATACGCACTTACCGATGAATTAAACTATTCAATAAATGAATACTTGGGTTATCTTTCAGATGATCCAAAAGAAAAAACAAGTCGCGAACAAAGAGAAGCTTCTCTTGAGCTGAGAAGAATAGTGTTTCATGTGCCTATTTTAGATAAGAAAAATGACAGTTATGCAGATAGGTTATACCGTGCAATACAAGGT
>CAZXZI010000161.1:0-5761 GCA_964645165.1 uncultured Ectothiorhodospiraceae bacterium | reverse complement strand
GATGCCGCCACTCAGAAACGTCGCGAAATTGAGGAACAAGGTGGCTAATAAAAGTTAGCCAAGCCAATAAAAAGGCCAGCATTTAGCTGGCCTTTTTATTGGCTGATTAACGTCCTCTAAAACGGAATGTCATCGTCAAAATCACCCATGCCACCCGCTGGCGTGGTGGACGGCTGTGAGGCGGCCGGCTGCTGCGAAGCTGCGCCGGAGGACTGATTCGAAGACTGGAAGTTACCGCCTCCACCGCCTCCACCGCCTCCACCGCCTCCACCGCGACTATCCAACATCTGCATTTCATTGGCGACAATCTCGGTGGTGTAACGATCGTTGCCACTTTGATCCTGCCATTTGCGGGTTTGCAACTTACCTTCGATGTACACCTTGCTGCCTTTTTTCAGGTATTCACCGGCAATCTCGGCCAGGCGGCGGAAAAACACCACACGGTGCCATTCGGTATTTTCTTTTTGCTCACCGGTGTTTTTATCCTTCCAGCTTTCACTGGTGGCGATGGTGACATTGGTCACTGCACCGCCGTTAGGCATGTATTTCACTTCCGGGTCTTGGCCCAGATTGCCGATCAAGATGACTTTGTTCACGCCTCGCGCCATGATTCTTTCTCCTGCTGTGTTGCTATTTAGTTGTGTAGGGTGGGCGTCGCCCACCGCTAAATTCCGGCGCACTTGGTGGGCAGTGCCCACCCTACGCAATCAATGCTGCGCGTTGCTACCCACCGTGGCCTGTTCACCCACGGTATTTTCTATGCCTGCATTGTCAACTGATTCCTCACTTACTGCAAAGGCTTTGAGTGCCTCTCGATCCAGCGCGTGTAAATCCACCTTCAAATAAGCCACGCCATCTTCGGCGATCACCACCGCCTCGGCCACTCCCGTCACCTTGGTGAATTCTCCCACCAAATGCTGCGCCTGCTCTTTGCTGATCGGTCCCACTCGCACCAGATGACTACTGAGATAACGCGGGTTCTGCATGGTGGCCGCAATAAAAAACCAGACCACCGCGATGACTGAGCACATCAGAAATACGGCTTCCAGCCCCTGTGCGCCGTACAACCAGCCGCCCAGGGTGCCGCCAAAAAAGGCGCCGAGAAACTGTGAGCTGGAATACATCCCCATGGCCGTGCCCTTGTTGTCAGGCGAGACCACCTTGGCCACCAGCGAGGGCAGTGTAGCTTCCAGAACATTGAAGGCGATAAAGAACAGCATCAACCCGAACACCATGCCGGCTAGCGAGTTGTCGAATTCCATGAAGCTCAGCTCAGCCAGTGCCAGGGTCAGCACGGCGAGACTGAATACCGTTTTAATACGGCGTTTTTTCTCAGCAACGATGACAAACGGCACCATCAGTGCCATGGCCAGCAACATTACCGGCAGATAAACGTACCAATGGTGCACACTGGCCAGCCCCACGTGGTCACGCAGCACCAGCGGCATCACCACAAAGGTGGCGGTGAGCATCATGTGCAGGCAAAAAATGCCGAAATCGAGGCGTAACAGCTCGCCGTTGCGGATCACATTCTTGAGCTGGGCTGGCACGGTTTGCGTGTCGCGATGCAAGCGGGAATGCACCGGGGTGGGCACTACGAAATGCAACACCGCAATGGCCAGCAAGGCCAGCCCGGCGGTGAGCCAGAAAATGCCGTCTACCCCAATCCAGTTATTGAACAAAGGTCCCGCCACCAGTGACACAGCAAAGGCCGCGCCAATGCTCATGCCAATAACCGCCATGGCACCGAGGCGCTTCTCTTCGCGGGTAAGATCCGCCACCAGCGCCATTACCGCCGCAGCAATAGCACCCGCGCCCTGCAATGCCCGACCGAGGATCACCCCGTTCATGGTATCTGCGCTGGCCGCCACTACACTACCAATGGCGAAAATGATCAGTCCGAAAATAATCACCGGCTTGCGCCCAAAGTGATCCGAAGCCATGCCAAAGGGGATTTGCAACGCAGCCTGGGTCAGCCCGTAGATGCCGATGGCCAGGCCGATAAGCGTGGGCGTGTAGCCTTCCAGGGTCTGCGCGTAAAGCGAAAACACCGGCAGGATCATGAACAGACCCATCATGCGCAGGGCGTAAATACTGGCCAGTGAGAATACCGCGCGGCGCTCGCTAGGCAGCATGGCCTCGTCGGCGCTGGGTGCTTTTGGGGATGTGGATTGGCTCACTACGGTGTTTGGTCAACTTTGTCGTAAAGGCTGGCTTAGTTATTTTTTGTGCTGGGCTTTTGGCCGTTGCTGAGGATCAGCGTATAGTAACAGGTTTGCGTTCAGGTCGAAAAATCTTCTGACCAACGCGTTGTAAAAGGCACAGTTTCATCATGGATTTCATACGTATTCAGGGTGCCCGCACCCATAATCTGAAAAATATCGACGTGGAACTGCCGCGAGATAAACTCATTGTGATCACCGGTTTATCCGGCTCGGGCAAGTCCTCACTGGCCTTCGATACCATTTATGCCGAAGGCCAGCGGCGTTATGTGGAATCGCTGTCTGCTTACGCGCGCCAGTTCCTGTCAATGATGGAGAAACCCGACATCGATCACATCGAGGGTCTGTCGCCAGCTATTTCCATTGAACAAAAGTCAACTTCGCACAATCCCCGCTCTACCGTGGGCACCATCACCGAAATCTACGATTACCTGCGACTGCTGTTCGCCCGTGCCGGTGAACCGCGTTGCCCTGATCACGACGTTAGCCTGGAAATGCAGACCGTCAGCCAAATGGTGGATCAGGTACTGGCCCTGCCTGAGGGTACAAAAATCATGCTGTTGGCACCGGTGGTGCGCAATCGCAAGGGCGAGCATCTCAACGTGTTCAAAGATTTGCGTGCGCAGGGGTTTGTGCGCGTGCGTGTCGATGGTGACCTGTTCGAGCTGGACGGTGTGCCGGAGCTGGATCTGCGTAAAAAACACAGTATCGAGGTAGTGGTGGACCGGCTCAAGGCACGTGAGGACCAACAGTCACGACTGGCCGATTCCTTTGAAACTGCGCTGGCACTCTCCGACGGCATTGCCACGGTGGTGCTCATGGATACAGAAGAAGCAAATAGTGAACTGTTATTTTCTGCCCAGTTTGCCTGCCCACAATGCGGCTATTCACTGCCCGAACTGGAACCCCGCATGTTCTCTTTCAACAATCCCGCCGGCGCCTGTGATGGTTGTGACGGTCTCGGGGTAAAGCAATTTTTTGATGCCGAGCGCGTCGTGCGTCACCCGGAGCTTTCCTTGCCCGCCGGGGCAATTCGTGGCTGGGACAAACGCAACGCCTATTATTTCCAGATGATCAGCTCACTGGCCGACCATTACCACTTCGAGTTAGAAACGCCATTTGCTGAACTGCCGGAAAATATTCAAAACATTATTCTCAATGGCAGCGACAAAGAAGAAATCGAGTTTCGTTACTTTAAAGACCGACACAGTAAAGGGGACAGTTTCAACACTCGCACACACGCCTTCGAGGGCATTCTACCCAACATGGATCGTCGCTATCACGAAACCGATTCCAACGTGGTGCGTGAAGAACTGACCAAGTACCTCAACACGAAACCCTGCCCCGATTGCGACGGCACACGATTAGCCAAAGGTCCACGTAATGTGTTCGTGGCGCAATCAACACTGCCCGAGTTAACCGCATTGCCCGTGGGCCGCGCACAAGACTTTTTCGCCCAACTGAAGTTAGAGGGACACCGCGGCGCTATCGCAGAAAAAATCGTGAAAGAGATTAATCAGCGCTTGGACTTTTTGGTTAACGTCGGGCTTGATTATTTATCGTTAAATCGTAGTGCCGATACCTTGTCTGGTGGCGAAGCACAACGCATCCGACTGGCCAGTCAAATTGGCGCTGGCTTGGTCGGCGTAATGTACGTACTGGACGAACCTTCCATCGGCCTGCATCAGCGCGATAACCAACGCCTGCTCAACACACTCACCTATTTGCGTGACATGGGCAATACCGTAATCGTGGTGGAACATGATGAAGACGCCATCGCCAGTGCCGACCACGTATTGGATATTGGTCCCGGTGCTGGTGTGCATGGTGGCGAAATCGTCGCCCAGGGCACGCCGCAGGAAATCATGGCTAACGAGAATTCATTGACCGGCGCTTACCTGTCTGGGCGCAGAGCCATCACCATCCCCGAACAGCGCGCCTTACCTGATGACAAACGACAAGTCCGCATTCGTGGCGCGTCCGGCAACAATCTTAAAAATGTGGATGTGAATATCCCTATGGGTCTGATGACGGCTGTAACGGGCGTCTCGGGTTCTGGCAAATCCACCTTGATCAACGACACTTTGTACCGTGCGGCTGCGCAGCAAATCAACAACAATCCGGAAACCCCCGCTGCGGTTGAAAATATTGAAGGCCTGGATCAGTTCGATAAAGTCGTAGACATCGACCAAAGCCCCATCGGTCGCACACCGCGTTCAAACCCTGCCACCTATGCCGGCCTGTTCACTCCCATTCGCGAATTGTTTGCCGGCACCCAGGAAGCACGCGCACGCGGATACACCCCGGGACGTTTTAGTTTCAACGTCAAAGGCGGCCGCTGCGAAGCTTGTCGCGGCGATGGCGTACTTAAAGTAGAGATGCATTTTCTGCCCGACATTTATGTGCCCTGCGATGTGTGCAAAGGCAAGCGTTACAACCGTGAAACGCTGGAAATTAAATACAAAGGAAAAAGCATCTACGAAGTGTTAGAGCAAACAGTGGAAGATGCCCGCGAATTTTTTGATGCAATCCCATCAGTGGCGCGCAAACTACAAACCCTGATGGACGTTGGGCTCAGCTATATCACGTTAGGCCAGGCTGCCACCACCCTGTCAGGCGGCGAAGCTCAACGCGTGAAACTGGCGCGTGAATTATCCAAACGCGACACTGGAAACACACTTTATATTCTCGATGAGCCTACCACCGGTTTACATTTTTATGACATCGAACAGCTACTCGGCGTGTTGCATCGCCTGCGCGATCACGGCAACACCATCGTAGTGATTGAACATAACCTGGATGTCATAAAAACAGCCGATTGGGTTATTGACCTCGGCCCCGAAGGCGGCGAAGGTGGAGGCACAATTGTTGCCAGTGGCTCACCGGAGGAAATTGCTGCCACCCAAAATTCACACACCGGTTCTTTTCTAAAGTCCGTTTTAGAAGCTACTACCTCCTTCAAAGCAACTGGCACGCAATAAAATAAATTCCGTCACTTGCTAGAAAACCCCAAATATTAACTACTATTGTGCAGCCAGTTGTGGTGAAGTTAGCGAACTGGGCAACACTATTCTTCTTAGAGCGGTAAACATCTAAATTAATCCAGGATAAGGATACTACTAAAATGAACCGCCGCATGATCGCAGAATAAAATCAGAACACCTGAAAATCCATTCCATATTGACGAGCATAAGGAGAATGCTTTAATGAGTGAAGCCACCAATAAGGTACGCACACTGTCACCAGTAACTGCTCCTAATATCGCCGAACAACAATGGTACGAAGAGGATAGCATCAACCTTGTTGACCTATGGCTGGAGCTCAGCAAGCGCCGTAGCATCATTTTTGCATCAACAGCATTGGCATTGATCGGCGGCCTACTGGCGTCCTTTTTGTTACCGCAAAAATACAGTTACACCACTACGATTGAGATTGGCAGCACAACAAGTAAAGCCACTGCCGGTGCAGTACCACAACTTATTGATTCTCCCGAAATGGTGCTGGCCAAAATTAAGGAAAGCTATATTCCGTTAGCGCAA
>CAZXZI010000160.1:0-5799 GCA_964645165.1 uncultured Ectothiorhodospiraceae bacterium | reverse complement strand
GCGAAGAAGATGAACTTGCCTTCTTCATATTCGCGAATCGGCAGAATCGCATTGATGCGTTCGCCCTCTTCCAACGGCAACAAATTCACAATCGGCTTGCCACGCGCGGCACGTCCAGCTTGTGGTAACTCGTAAACTTTTTTCCAGTACATTTTGCCCTGACTGGAGAAGCACAAAATCGTATCGTGGGTGCTGGCGACAAACAGCTTGTCGACGAAGTCTTCGTCTTTCATGTTGGTAGCAGACTTGCCGCGGCCACCACGACGCTGTGCGCGATAATCCGTTAACGGCTGACACTTGGCATAACCTTCATGCGACAGGGTCACCACCACGTCTTCTTCGGTAATCAAATCTTCGAGATTAATGTCCGCTTCCGATTCGCGAATCTCGGTACGGCGTTCATCACCGTACTGTTCCTTGATTTCTTCCAGCTCTTCACGGATCACCTGCATCAGGCGTTCGATGCTACCGAGAATGTCCAGCAGATCGGCAATGATGACCAACAGCTCTTCGTACTCGTTGAGAATCTTGTCCTGCTCAAGGCCGGTCAAGCGATGCAGACGCATTTCCAAAATCGCTTGCGCCTGAACCTCGGACAAATGGTATTTGCCCTTCACCAAACCAAATTCTTCACCCAAACCATCCGGGCGCGAAGATCCAGCACCGGCGCGCTCCAGCATGTTCGACACCACACCCAGCTCCCAACCCGTGTCCATCAATTTGACCTTGGCCGCTGCAGGATTCGGCGCGGATTTAATCAGCGCAATGATCGGATCGATGTTGGTCAGCGCAACCGCCAAACCTTCACGGATGTGCGCCTTTTCCCGCGCCTTGCGAAGATCGAAAATAGTCCGGCGCGTCACCACCACACGGCGATGATCAATAAAGGCCTGCAGAATCTGTTTGAGATTCAACAGTCGCGGCTGGCCATCCACCAGTGCCACCATGTTGATGCCGAAGGTGTTCTGCATCTGCGTCTGTGCATAAAGGTTGTTGATCAGCACCTCGGGCACTTCGCCGCGTTTGAGCTCAATCACCATGCGCATGCCGTCTTTATCCGATTCGTCACGCAGCTCGCTGATGCCTTCGATCTTTTTATCACGCACCAGGTGCGCAATTTTTTCAATCAAGCGTGCCTTGTTGACCTGATACGGCAGCTCGGTGACCACGATGCGCTGACGATTATTGCCATGTTCTTCAATCTCGGTGCGCGCGCGCACCAGCACGCGGCCACGACCGGTGCGATAGGCTTCGCGAATACCGCGTATGCCATTGATGATGCCGGCAGTGGGGAAATCCGGGCCGGGGATGATGTCGATCAGCGCGTTGATATCCAGCGACGCGTCATCAATCAGCGCCAGCACAGCATTGACCACTTCGGTCAAATTATGCGGTGGAATATTGGTGGCCATGCCCACGGCGATACCGGAGCTGCCATTAATGAGCAGGTTGGGCAACCGCGATGGGAACACCGCTGGTTCGTGCTCGGATTCATCGTAGTTGGGAATAAAGTCGACGGTCTCTTTGTCGAGATCGGCCAGCAGCTCGTGGGCGATTTTGGCCATGCGCACTTCGGTGTAACGCATGGCGGCAGCGGAATCACCGTCCACGGAACCGAAGTTACCCTGCCCGTCCACCAGCATGTAGCGCAGCGAAAACGGCTGGGCCATGCGCACGATGGTGTCGTACACCGCAGTGTCACCGTGAGGATGGTATTTACCGATGACATCACCCACCACACGGGCCGATTTTTTGTAAGGTTTGTTCCAGTCGTTGCCCAGCACGCTCATGGCGTAGAGCACCCGGCGATGCACGGGCTTGAGGCCATCGCGCACATCTGGCAACGCGCGGCCGACGATGACGCTCATGGCGTAATCGAGGTAGGACTGCTTCATCTCCTCTTCAATATTGACGGGGAGGGTTTCTTTGGCGAACTCGATGCTATCGGTCATGATATGTGCGATTAGCTCTCAGCTTAGGTTTTAACTTTGGTTTCAATTCTGAACCTGGAAATGTACGGCGCTTCAGCGCTCTTTTAATCGCGAAATCATACCATACCGCGCACCCTACAGCACGCGCAGAAAAGCGTTTAAAACCGGTTCTGTGAAAGACTGAAGATACCTGCCGACTGAAAATCAGGTGTTTTTTATTGCCGCCACCGTGATGGCAGCGGCCACTGCCCACACCACGGCATCCTCGGCGCAGGCGGCGAGGGCTGCGCCGGAGATTACGAATCCACCGCCTTCATCACCAAACGCCGCAGGCGCTCTGCGACACGTACGGTTTTGTGTCGCGCACTGCGGCGTACCAGGGCGTAAATCACGATAGCGACGATGGCAGCCCAGAGTATCTGGCTGTGCTGCAACACCACCACGGAAATCAGGCCGCAAAACATGTCCGGCAAAACGTAGTCCAATATTTGTGCGATATCTCCGAGCAGGCCGGTGCCTTTTTCACAGCTCATGGGGTCCGGCAAGGTCACCCAGAGATAAAAGGCATAAGCGGTGACGGCGAGTATTGCATCGACCATCAGGCCATACAGCCATTTTCGACCAAAAATCCAGCGGCGGGCCGAGGACTGGTCTACGGCCCACTGACTATTTGCTGCGGGATTAACGATGCTTCCCGGGGCGGTCATATCCGTCTCCACCACTTCAAACGTATCGGGCAGCTGGGTCGGCGCATAATTTGCCGTCCGCTTGCACATGCGCTCTATCACACTGTTGTGCACCCTGATTTCGCCGAGCAGTTTGTTGCAACTGCGCTTGAGTGCCGGATGACTCCCCCGCTCATCCTGGGATACGGCAAAAGGTCGCTGCTCATCACATAGCTGTTTCACGCAGCACCCTTTTTCCCGGCGACACAGCTCCCGCAGCTCCCGTGGATGATAGCGATAAAACATCGCAAAACCATCGCGCGAATCGTACATACGACCATGCACATGGGCATCGGCGCTGGCCGCATTCATTTTATCTTCACACAACATCAGGCCATGACGGCTCGCACGCATCATCATCCATTCCAGCGTGACATTGGCCATGCCACTACGTGCGTAACCGCCGCCGACATTGGAATGCATGCCCGCAAACCATACCTGCTCCACCGTCGCCGGGGTTCGGCCATGCTCGTCCCACACCCAGGGTCGAAAGGCGGTGCGCGCATCATCCAGCGCCAGTGCCTGGTAGGCGAATTGCACATTATCGGTCAGCGAGTAGTCGTAAAATCGATGCGCGAGGAAAGGCAGCTTATCGGAGCACCAATCCAGGCACATAAAGATCACATTGAGCACCCACAGCCCGATGGACGTGATATCGGTACGCTCCGGAAAACCCAGTGCCGACACCGTATCCCACACCCCAAGAAACTGGATATCGATCACGCCATGCGAACGACCTAGCTCTGTGCGCGGCCGCACCGATGGCGGCCCGCCCTTTAAATCCCGATATTTTTTAAACTCGGCATCGACCCTCGCGGTCAAGTCGTCATTAGACAAGCCGCGACCATCCACTAAACCACAGGCATGTACAAATCCCGAAAACGCACGAATGGTTGCCGCGCCCCGACTAAAACCAAACAGAAAGACTTTATCCGGCGCAGAATTACCGCCAGACAACCGGTCACCCGGCTCATACATTCGCGCAAGGTATTTATAAAGATCACGCACATTGGCGGCAAAGCCAAAACCCACCGCACCACCCAACGCCCGTACAAATTTATTTTTTGCCGTACCGACGCCGTTATCATAATAAATCGTCTGCGGATTATCTTTGTCGTGAATATCCACCGCGTGATACATCTTGTAGACATTACTGTCGGGCGTGTAACCGCCCTTATTGCCGGTTCCATCCGCGCACAACACAATGTTCTTAGCCATCTTACCCTCCCCTTAAGCCGCGATAGTAACAGCTACTTTGCTATGTGTGGGCGCATAAAAAAAGCCGGGATAATACCGGCTTTTTTGCAGAGTGGTCAGATATTAAACAAATGCAGAATTGCGTTCATTTCTGCGCATCCTTTGATTTCTGCCTTCTCTTTAAATTTTCAGGCGCCAGTGATTAACTGTCTACTAACGACACAGCTCACTGGACTTTATAAAGAGCAGCGTAACAAAGTTCTGGCGCAGCGCCTTATTGTTCGCTCATGTGTTGACCAACCGGACGGTTGGATAAAAATTTAGTATGCCCGGCCATTTTATAACTCAAAATCTTCTTCATAATATGATACTCAATAATTACACGAGACTAAAAATATGAATAATATTTCACGACCACCAATTATCCTATCATTGATTTTGGCAACATTATTTCCACTTTCATCATTCGCCGGAGAGTGGAATACAAACAAGAATGGCGTTGTTCTCGATGGCTATGATGTTGTAAGTTACCGCACAGACGACCGGGCCACCAAAGGCTCATCTAAATTTGTAGCAAATTATGATGGCGCGAAGTTTTATTTCTCAAGAAAAGAGCATAAGGATATGTTTATTAAAAGCCCAAAGCAATATGCGCCCAAATATAATGGGTACTGCGCTTTTGCAGTAGGTGCAAATGATGCAAAAGTACCTGCCAATGCCGACACATTCAAAATATACAATGGTGAATTATTAGTGTTTTTCAATGACCTTTACAAAGGCAACAAATTTAACACGAAGATCCCTTGGAACCATGATGAAAAAAACCTTTTTAGGCAAGCAGAAACGAACTGGGCTAAATTAAAATAATATGGATTTGCTTTCTGAAATCTTACAAACCGTAAAACTGCGTGGAACCGTTTATTTCCACGCACGTTTTCAATCTCCCTGGGGTATGGAAATACCTGCAGGAAAGTTCGCTAACTATCATATAGTGACGAATGGAGAATGCTGGATAGAAATGGATACTGCACACAAACCCATCTTGCTACAGAAAGGTGATATAGTTCTACTCCCAAGAGGTGATTCACATACCCTTGTTGATTCACTTAAATCGAATATTATTAGCGCCGATGAATTACTAAATAACCCTCGTAAAACAAATTCAAATGAAGTGATTTTTGGTGGTGATGGTTCTCATTCAAGCTCCTTGATATGCGGGCATTTTGGATACGAAAGAGAGCACCCACACCCATTGTTTGAAACATTGCCATCATTAATTCATATTACTGGCAAGAACAATCCTAGTGCTAACTGGTTTGCTACAGCCTCAGAATTGGCCACACAGATTTCTACAAGCGACAGCATGGGGAAAGATGCTGTCATAAACAGGTTAGCTGAGTCATTATTTATACAAGCACTAGCGGAATACATAAAGTCGATTGATGATACATCCAGTTTTTTGGCCGCCATACAGGATAGAAATATTGGCCTAGTATTAAAATCAATACACGAAAAAATTGCGCATAATTGGAGCATTACAGAACTAGCAAACATTGCAAACATGTCGAAGTCTATATTTTCATCGAAATTTCATAGCATGGTAGGGGAACCACCCATAATATATTTGGCGCGATGGCGAATGTTAAAAGCTCGCGAGATGCTCACTGAAACTACAATGCCTGTCAGCCAAATTTCAGAGAAGGTTGGTTATCAGTCTGAGTTCTCTTTCTCCAAGGCATTTAAGAAAATGACCGGATTGACCCCCGGGGCTGTTAGAAAATCAGTTATAGCCTAACGACGTGAACACAGATGATTTTGCGACGCACAACCTTAAGGGTAACGGGCTGGCAATGAATATTTAAAAAGAAATAGAATCAGGTTGAATGTCGCTTACTTAAGCCTAATACTACCGTCATCCCGGCGCAGGCCGGGATCCAGAACCAACC
>CAZXZI010000159.1:0-5939 GCA_964645165.1 uncultured Ectothiorhodospiraceae bacterium | reverse complement strand
GCAATAAACATCACATTGCACGACTGCACGGCGTCTTCCCATTGCTGGGCAGCAATAAATGTATCAAAGGCTTCGCGCGCAACATCAAAGGCCTCTTCGTTGCGTTGCAAGTCCGCCAATAGTTCACCAATGCGGTTTTGTATTTCTGCCTTTTGTACCGGTTGATATCCGGCAGGCAGTTCATTCATTTCCTGCTGTGCCGTCGCCAATTCTTGCTCAAGCTGCGCGACGGGAATTTCTGCTTCATCACCGCTATCAGCATCTCGCATGCCAGGACCATCATCTAAAAACTTCATTATATTTTCCTGTTCAACATTTATGTAACTGACAGATCAGTCTTCCTCTGTACAGCCCGTGTATTTTCCCATCACTGAATGCACCCCCGCAAAGGCACCTTCTACTTTATCTTCCCAGTCGCCAGGGGTATCGGGATAGCTCGGTTTGATGTCAATTTTTAAATGAATCTCACCCGCCTTGGCTTTTTGATCAATGAGACCTAACAATTGGTCAAACGATTCAAAGCCTGGGTTTTGGATCAATAGTTCACTTAAATAAATCATAGTTGCTTCTCTATTTTTGAATACGGTTCGTTATTGAATGCGGTCATAGTAGCGCGCACGGTAAATCAACCGACCCAGCTGTGATTCGTCGACATCCTCGAATGTCGTGCGAGTGTGCAGTACATTATTACTGAAGATGCCTTCCCCTGCTGCCAAGCGAACGTTAAAGCAATACGGTGATTCCTCGGCCAACAAAGCTTCCAGTGCTTTGACTGCGGCCTGAGTCGCGGCATCCGCCTTCCACACAATAGAACGCGTGCGCGCCGTGTAGCGCATGTGCAAATGGCCACCGCCCGCGCCCACTGATTCGCTTATCGAAAAAACCGGCCCACTTTGCTCTGCACGAATTTCCACACCGTCTTCAATGTTAGCGGGAATCGTCATCACATCGTCCTGCATCAGCGCGGTAATATAATCCGGGTTTTTGTCGCGCAACTGCAAATACAATATTTCGTGATCCAGCAACGCATTTTCACCCCCCTCTGCCGCCGGGCGCGCGCAGTGCAAAACCATGGCGTGAATCTTTCGCTCGGGCGGATTGTAATAGCCATCGGTATGCCAGCTAATGCCTTTTCTACTATAGGGGATATATTCAAATTGACGACGCTGCTCAGAAACTTGCAAGGCAGAAATGCCGGCATCATCCGCATAAAGATTTTGATCCAGACGTCGCAGGCCAAATTGTCGTCCCATATCGGTGACCAAAGAGGTATCCGGTGCTGTGTCATCCTTTGGCGACTGGCTGACATAAATCGCCATGTTGGCGCGAGAGCAGGCTTTTCTAATCGCTGCGCGCTCTATGGCACTCAAAGCATGAGGATTAGCCACCGTCACCCGCAGTTCATCCAGCGATTGCGGGTAATTGGCCAGCTTTTGCTCCCGCCACCCCGCATAGGCCTGGTGATTCTCGAGCTCAAACGGGCTTTGTTCTGCTGCCGAGTGGCTCGCGGGCTGAACATTTTGCACTGTGGATGACTGCGCTCTCATTCAATCCTTCCAATTCGTTGCTAAGTGACTAAAGCCCGCACCACGTCCGCCGACAACAAGGGGCACGCGGCCCGCCTCGCAAGCCCCTGCCGGTGTAAATATCCAGCAAATTACCATATAACCATATTATTATCTGGTAACACTAAAAAAAATAGTCTACATTATGTTGCTCACGGCTTGCAGATTCCGTTTGAGATAGGCAGCAACATATACTGCAAACTCGCGTAAAAGAATAAGCTACACCTGCCTGTTATCAGACAAGGTGTAGCAGGCCAAGCTAGCTTGAGTCCAGCGCAGAAGGCCGCCGTATCACTAAAGGGATAGCTGTAGAACTAATGCCCCTCCCCTTGTGGTCATTTGCACCCCGGCACCGGTCTCATACACTTCGAACCAATGATTGGTGATGGAGTCACTCTGCTGAGAATTCAAGGTCGGCGGCAGTTGCAGCACTAAGAAAGAGCACAGAAAGAATAGATAGAAGCACCGTATTTACGCTGTAAAAAAGTTTTGAATTCGAATTTAATCGAGGAGAACTGGGCCATGGCCGAGCAAACACCGAAAAATCCTGAAGTACATTGCACTTACCTTCCTAAAGAGAAAAAGTCGAGCAAGCCGTTCCACAAGACACCAATGATTGACCAGCTGGAATCAGGCCCTTGGCCGAGTTTCGTCACTGGCCTCAAGCGTCTGGCGATGGATGGTGATTGCGGCAATATGATGGTGGATCTGCTGGGTCAATTGGAATATTCCTACAATACCCGTCTCGGTTATTGGAAGGGCGGTACGGTTTCAGTCTTCGGTTACGGCGGCGGTATCATCCCACGCTTCACCGAACTGATGGGCGACGATGGCAAACCCATGTTCCCCGAATCCAAAGAATTCCACACCATTCGTGTGCAGCCGCCTGCCGGCAACCACTACTCCACCGACATGCTGCGTCAGCTGTCTAACTCCTGGAACAAATACGGTTCTGGTCTCATCGCCTTCCACGGCCAGACCGGCAACATCATGTTCATCGGTACCGATACCAACCGCACCCAGCACTTCTTTGACGAGATCAACAGCTACGGCTGGGATCTCGGCGGTGCCGGCCCCTGTGTGCGTACCGGCATGTCCTGCGTGGGCGCAGCCCGTTGCGAACAATCCTGTGCTAACGAGCAAAAAATTCACCGCCTGTTGGTGAACAACTTCCTCGACGACATGCATCGCCCCGCCCTACCTTACAAATTCAAATTCAAAGTCTCCGGTTGCCCCAATGACTGCATGAACTCCATTCAGCGTGCAGACTTTGCGGTGATCGGCACCTGGCGCGACGACATGAAAGTCGACCAGGACGAAGTGAAGAAATTTGTAGCCGCTAAAGGCCGCCAGTATGTCATCGACAGCGTGGTGAACATGTGTCCCACCAGCGCTTTGTCATTGAAAGATGACGACACTCTGGACGTAGACAACCGCAACTGCGTGCGTTGCATGCATTGCATTAACGTTATGACCCGCGCCCTGTCTCCTGGCGACGATCACGGCGTGACCATTCTGTTGGGTGGTAAACGCACGTTGAAAATCGGCGATACCATGGGCACCGTGCTGATTCCGTTCAAGAAACTGGAAACCGAAGAAGATTACGAAAGCCTGGTGGAACTCACTGAAGAAATCATCGATTTCTGGGCGGAAAATGCGCTTGAGCACGAACGTGTAGGTGAAACCATCGACCGTATCGGCCTGGTGAACTTCCTCGAAGGTATCGACGTTGATGTGGATCCCAACATGATCTCCGATTCACGTCAGTCCAGCTATGTACGCATGGACACCTGGGACGAAGAAGCCGAGAAGTGGAAAGCACGTCAAGCGGGTTAATTCGCGCCTTAAACGCCTGGCCTTTTAACGCCAAAGAATGAATCAACGACCTAATAAAGAATTGATTGGAGATAAAAAATGAGCGAAAAACCACGCTTCCCCACTGAAAGTGGTGTGCCCGATGGCTTTCAGTACATGCACCCGGCTTATATCAAGAACTACGGCAACTGGGCCTATCATGACCGCCCACGCCCTGGCGTGTTGCACCACGTTGCTAAAACAGGCGATGAAGTCTGGACTGTACGTGTGGGTACTCAACGCCAATTAGGCCCGTACGAAATCAACCTGCTGTGCGACATCATCGACAGATTGGCCGACGGCTACGTGCGCTTCACTATTCGTTCCAACATGGAAATCACCGTTACTGAAGAATCCAAGGTACAGCCGCTAATCGACGCCTTTGAAGACGCCGGGTACCCGGTAGGTGGCACGGGTCCTTCCGTGACCATGATTTCGCACACTCAGGGTTGGTTACACTGCGACATTCCCGGCACTGATGCTTCGGGTGTTGTGAAAGCACTGATGGATGAGTTGTACGACGAATTCAGAGCAGAAGACATGCCTAACCGTGTGCACATGACCACTTCCTGCTGCCAGATCAACTGCGGTGGCCAGGGTGATATCGCCATCAACATCCAACACACCAAACCACCGAAGATCAATCATGACCTGGTGGCCAACGTTTGCGAACGTCCTTCCGTTGTCGCACGTTGCCCGGTTGCGGCCATCCGCCCTGCCATGGTTAACGGCAAACCTTCTCTGGAAGTGGACGAGAAAAAGTGCATCTGTTGCGGCGCTTGTTTCCCTCCTTGCCCACCAATGCAAATCAACGATCCGGATCATTCCAAGCTGGCCGTCTGGGTGGGTGGTAAACATTCCAACGCTCGTAGCAAACCCATGTTCCACAAGCTGGTGGCTGCCGGCATTCCTAACAACCCACCGCGCTGGCCGGAAGTGACCGAAGTGGTCAAAAACATTCTTAGCACCTACAAAGAAGATGCCAAAGATTGGGAGCGTATTGGTGACTGGATTGAGCGCATCGGCTGGCCACGTTTCTTCGAGCTGACCAAACTGCCGTTCACCAAGTTCCACATCGACAACTGGACCGGTGCGCGTAAATCATTGAATGCCTCCACCCACATTCGTTTCTAATGTTTTTAAGGCTTTTCAAGCCTCAAGGTAAAACAAAAGGTTGGTTATGAAATTTTCCGTAATGATTAGTGAAGGCCCATACACGCACCAAGCGTCGGACACGGCCTATAACTTCACCAAGGCTGCGCTGGAAAGCGGACACGAAATCTTTCGTATCTTCTTCTACCACGATGGCGTTAATAACGGCACCCGCCTGGCAACTCCCCCACAGGATGACCGCAATGTGGTCAATCGCTGGTCGGAGTTGTCCGCAGCACACAATCTCGATCTCGTGCTCTGCGTGGCTGCCGCACAACGTCGCGGTATCGCCGACGCCGACGAAGCCAGACGCAACGGCAAAGATGCCGACAATATTGCGCCAGGCTTTCGCATCTCCGGTTTGGGTCAGTTAATCGAAGCCGGCATCCAGAGTGACCGCTTGGTCACCTTTGGCGACTAATACAGACCGTTAAGGGGATCTCGATGTCTACAACAACGAAGAAATTTTTATACGTAAACCGTAAAGCGCCCTATGGGACGATTTACGCGCTGGAGTCTTTGGAAGTGGTACTGATTGGTGCCGCCTTCGAACAAGATGTTTCCCTCGCCTTTCTGGATGATGGCGTTTACCAGATTGCCAAAGGCCAAAGCACCGAAGAAGTGGGCATGAAAAACTTTTCGCCGACTTACAAAGCGCTAGGTGATTACGACGTCAACAAGATTTATGTTGAGCAAGAATCATTGGACGCTCGCGGCCTGACCATCGACGACCTGTTGCCGTTGACCTGGGAAGACGAAGATGACGACTGGGCCGAGAAAGATTCCATCAAAGTGGTGTCTGCCGCTGAAATGGCTGAGCTCATGGATCAGTCCGACATCACACTGAGCTTCTAACGTTAAGGGAAAGAATCACATGTCACAGTTACACACAGTTAACAAATCGCCTCTCGATCGCAATGCGTTGGAATCTGCCATCACACACGCAGCGAAAGGCAACGCCGTACTGATGATTGAAGACGGTGTTTACGGTGCCATGGCAGGCACACAAAAGTCGGGCATAGTTTCCGGCGCAATGGGCGATATTTCCTTTTACGTCATGGGGCCCGACCTCAAGGCACGAGGAATTGATGAAGCACGCATCATTGATGGCATTAAGGTTGTTGATTACAGCGGTTTTGTGGCGCTCGTCGCAGAACACGATGTCACACAATCCTGGCTTTGATTTTTTTATCACTTTATTTTTTATAACCGAAGTCAATCCGAATTAATCGCACCAACTATTAGATAACGACAGATAAACTGAAGGAGAACGAATCATGGCCTTAGAAGTAGGTGGAAAAAGCGTCGAAACTGATGAAGAGGGTTACCTGGAAAATCGTGACGAGTGGGATATGGATATTGCCAAAG
>CAZXZI010000158.1:0-5981 GCA_964645165.1 uncultured Ectothiorhodospiraceae bacterium | reverse complement strand
GGGGGGGGGGGGGGGGGTCGTTTACTGTTGCACGGAAGGCGTGTAGTGTGAGACGGGGTGGTGTGCTGGATGTGCTTGACTCTGATTGCAGCAGCCAAGGTAAATGCGGCAATTGCATCGATTGCCAGGGTTTACATCAATGCAGCAGTTGTTCTGTATCACTGGGAGCCTCTCAAAACACCCCAGAACGTACAAAGATGAGTGCATCAACTCAAGTTACTATCTCAAATATCTCGCTTCCTAGCACTGATCTTCTGCCGGATTACCGGCCTCCTCGTTACTCCTAATTTATTCGACCTGCGGAATTTGTCCGCATGGCTGCGCGTGCGCGCACTGTTTTTGAATATCTTAGGAGAATCTAATGATTCTACCCCAGTTAGAAACAGCCAGCCGAGAACAGGCTGACACCCAATTATTTTTAGAATCGACCGTGGCACATTATCCAAGTGCTGATGTAACCAGTCTCATGATAGGAGGGTGGCCGCATGCAGTCTAGACCATTAGCATCGTTAGTGATGATCACGGGTTTGCTCATTGCAAGCAATACGAGTGTTGCGCTTGCTGCATCGGCAATATCGAAACCCTTGTCTGCGCATCGAGCATTATCAAAACCAGCAATACCAAAATTATTGTTGCTCAAGGATGCCGTAGCTAAAACTTTGGCAGACAACCCTGGCTTAGCAGCAATGAAATCCCGTGTTGAGGTGCTAGCCGCAGTTTCTTCGCAGAAAGGTTCATTACCTGATCCACGATTGTCGCTTAACGCGATGAATTTACCGCTCGATAGTTTTGATATAACCCAGGAAGGGATGACCCAATTGCAAATTGGCTTCAGTCAGGTGTTGCCTTTCCCTGGTAAGCTTGCATTGCGAGAAGCCGCCGCCGAATATGAAAGTGATGCCGCTCGCTGGATAGTTGATGAAATGCGCCTGAAGATGGTGCGTGATGTTAAAACAGTGTGGTGGAACCTATATTTCACTGATCGCGCCCTGGAAATCGTAGCCCGAAATGTGGAATTACTTCATCAGTTTGTTGCCGTTGCGCAAACTAAATATAAAGTGGGAAAGGGCTTGCAGCAGGATGTTTTACTTGCGCAATTGGAAGTCTCAAAGTTGTATGACAAGGCTATTAATTTACGTGCGATGCGGCGCAGCCAGCAAGCACGCCTTAATGCCCTGTTAGATCAACCTACAAATAATTATCAGCAATTGCCAGTCCGGCTAACAGACACCCTTACAGAGATCAACGATGAGCAAGCTTTATTAAAACTTGCAATGGAAACTCGCCCGAGGCTTGCCGCACAACAAAGTAAGATCAATGCCGCCCGTGCTCGTCTGGGATTGGCAAAAAAGAGTTATTCCCCTGATTTCATGTTAGGCGCGACATACGGTTATCGCGCCGGAGAAAACATGGATGGTAGCGCTCGCGCTGATTTTCTTTCCATCATGTTCAGTATGAACCTACCGCTCTATGCCAACTCTCGACAAGACAAAGCCGTTGACCAGCGCAGCAGTCAAGTATTGCAAATGCAATATCAATTGGATGACGCCCGGGGCATGGCAGCGGCCGAGGTAACAGGTGCCCTTGCGGATTATCAGCGATCCCGTGAACAGGTCAGTCTATTCAAGAAGGGCATTATTCCGCAAGCCACGCAAACAGTTGCCTCAATGCTTGCGGCCTATCAAGTAAACAAAGTGGACTTTCTGAATCTGGTGCGTGCGCAAGTCACTTTATTCAGTTATGAGACCCGTTACTGGAAGGCATTGTCCCAGGGCAATCAGGCGCTGGCGCGATTGACGGCGGCCATTGGCAAACCAGATTTGTTTGTTGACGACGCCGCAACAAAGAATGGTGATCAATGATGCTTTCGAAAATCGATAGTCTTGAACATATCAACAGTTTTAAATGAAATTTCTTGAGGTGACTCTATGAACAAGCAAACCTTAATGGTTGCAGTACTGGTTGCATTGGCAACAGGCGCCGGTGGTGGATACTGGTTCGCAGTACGTATGACGCCACAAACAGATTCAACATCTGCCGATACAAAGGAACAGGCACGCAAGCCCCTGTTTTATCGCAACCCCATGAATCCAGAGATTACCTCACCGGTACCGGCGCAGGATTCCATGGGCATGGATTATGTCCCGGTCTATGCCGAAGATGATACCGGCGGCGATGAACCAGCCGGTACGGTGAAAATTGATCCAGTGACTGTACAAAACATCGGTGTACGCACTGCAATT
Organism: uncultured Ectothiorhodospiraceae bacterium; assembly: GCA_964645165.1. Lineage (GTDB taxonomy): Bacteria > Pseudomonadota > Gammaproteobacteria > SZUA-152 > SZUA-152 > SZUA-152. Next base: position 3,738 of record CAZXZI010000158.1, on the reverse strand, counting down.
GCAGAACAGCGCGCCCTGAGTCGTCACATTCGCGCCATGGGCAGGGTGGCATATAACGAGGAACGCTTGTCTCGCCTGCATCCCAAGATTAAGGGCTGGATCGAAAAATTACGTATTGATAAAACCGGTTCACAGGTCAACAAAGATGACATTCTACTGAGTATCTATTCCCCGCAACTGGTTTCCAGCCAGGAGGAATATCTGTTGGCGCTGAAAAACCAGCAGGTATTGGCAGACAGCCCATTCAAGGATATTCGTCAGGGCGCCAATGACCTGGTGAAAATATCTCGCGAGCGTCTGGAGTTACTAGATGTACCGGAACACCAGATTCGTGAACTGGAACAGAGTAGAAAGATCAAAAAATATATTCACATTCACTCACCCTTCAGTGGCATTGTGATGAAAGTGGGGGTTCGTGAAGGACAATATGTCACGCCTCAAACTGAGCTCTACATGTTGGCGGACTTGTCCAAGGTGTGGGTGTACGCAGATATCTATGAATACGAGTTACCCTGGGTCAAGGACGGCGATCCCGTCGAAATACAGCTGACGGGTGTGCCCGGAAAAATTTTCAAGGGTCGCCTTGCCTATATTTATCCTTATGCCGAAGCTAAGACCCGCACAGTAAAAGTGCGTCTGGAGTTTGATAACAAGGATCTGTTATTGAAGCCGGATATGTTTGCCGAGGTGACTATTCATGCCAGCCGGCAGATCAATGCGGTGGTGATTCCGGCCGAAGCCGTGGTGCGTTCTGGTACTCGTGAACAGGTCTTTGTGGTGCGGGAGCCTGGTAAGTTTGAACCGCGCGATGTCAAGGTTGGTGTCACCACCGATGGCATGACGCAAATTGTAAAAGGAGTGAAGGCCGGGGAAAAAGTGGTTTCTTCCGCGACTTTCCTCATTGATTCCGAATCCAAACTGCGTGAGGCCACGGCGAAAATGCTGGAAGCCGCGACTCCCAAAGAGAATATGCAGCCAGTCACCGATGATATGTCCGGCATGGACAAGGTGAATAAACCCAAAGAGAGAAGAGACTCAAGCGGGGAACATAACCATGATTAGGAGCATCATTGAAGGCGCCTTGCGCAATAAATTCCTGGTCTTTATCGCCACCTTTCTGTTGATTGTGACGGGTCTGTTTGCACTTAAAAATACCGCGCTTGACGCTATTCCCGATCTATCCGACGTACAGGTTATCGTCTTCACCAAGTACCCCGGCCAGGCACCGCAGGTGGTGGAGGATCAGGTGACCTATCCGCTGACAACGGCGATGCTGGCGGTTCCCTATGCCAAGGTGGTTCGCGGCTATTCCTTTTTCGGCCTGTCCTTTGTTTACATCATTTTTGAGGATGGCACCGATATGTACTGGGCCCGCTCACGGGTGCTTGAATACATCAATTATGTCAGCGGTCGCCTGCCCAAGGGCGTGACGCCTTCACTGGGCCCGGACGCCACCGGTGTGGGCTGGATCTATGAATATGCGCTGGTGGATAAAACCGGCAAACATGACCAGGCAGAACTACGTTCATTACAGGACTGGTATCTGCGCTATCCGTTGCAAACCGTGAATGGCGTTGCCGAAGTGGCCTCGGTGGGCGGTTACGTCAAGCAGTACCAGGTCGAGGTGGATCCCAATGTACTGGCCACTTACAAAATCCCGTTGCAGAAGGTGCGACGCGCCATCATGCGTTCTAACAGTGATGTCGGCGGGCGCCTGATTGAAATGGCCGAGACCGAGTACATGGTTCGCGCGAAAGGTTATTTGCAGGGTATCGACGACCTCAACAACATCCCGGTGGGGGTGGATGGAAACGGTACGCCGATTCGCCTACGAGATGTGGCCAATGTGCAACTGGGGCCGGAACTGCGTCGTGGGCTGGTGGAATTGAATGGCGAGGGTGAAGTCGCCGGCGGGGTGGTGATCATGCGTTTTGGTGAAAATGCTCTGGCCACCATCGAGGGCGTGCGTGCCAAGCTGGATGAGTTACAAAAGGGATTACCCGAGGGAGTGGAAATTGTACCCACCTATGATCGGGGTGATTTGATAGAACGCGCCGTTGACAACCTCAAGGAAAAACTCTTTGAGGAATTCATCGTGGTCAGTCTGGTGTGTATCATATTTTTATTGCACGCCCGTTCTGCGCTGGTGGCGATTGTCACCCTACCCATCGGTATCTTGATGGCCTTTATTCTTATGAAATGGCAGGGGCTTAATGCCAACATTATGTCCCTGGGTGGTATTGCCATCACCATCGGTGCCATGGTGGACGGCGCCATTGTGATGATCGAGAACGCGCATAAGCATCTGGAAAATGCGGTAAAAAAGAAGGGTGGGGCACTCGACGGCGCAGAGCGATGGCGAGCCGTGGCAGACGCCTCCAAGGAGGTGGGCCCAGCATTATTTTTCTCACTGCTGATTATTACCGTATCGTATCTGGCCATCTTCACCCTGCAGGCGCAGGAAGGACGCCTGTTCAAACCTCTGGCCTTTACCTCGACCTATGCCATGGCCGCCTCGGCGATTCTGGCCGTTACCCTGGTACCGTTGCTGATGGGCTATTTTATTCGCGGCAAGATCATGCCCGAGGCCAAGAACCCGGTGAATCGACTGTTGCATTTTCTGCATTCACCGACGCTCCGGCTGACCCTGCAATGGCGCAAGTTGACTCTGATACTTGCGCTGGGTTTGCTGGTGGCGACGGCCTGGCCATTGTCCAAACTCGGTAGCGAATTCATGCCGCCACTGGATGAGGGTGACATTCTGTACATGCCCACCACCTTTCCAGGCATCTCTATCACCAAGGCCAAGGAGTTGTTGCAACAGACCGACAAGATACTCAAGACCTTTCCCGAAGTGCTGTCCGTCTTCGGCAAAGTGGGGCGTGCACAAACCGCTACGGATTCTGCGCCGCTGGCAATGATCGAAACCATTATCCGCCTCAAACCGCGCGAGGAATGGCCTGACCCCAGCAAGACCAATAAGGATTTAATGGGTGACATGGACGCGGCCATCAAATTCCCGGGGCTGGCCAATGCCTGGACCCTGCCCATCAAGACTCGCATTGACATGCTCTCCACGGGGATCAAGACGCCCATCGGCATTAAGGTCAGTGGGCCGGACCTTAATGTACTGGGACGTCTGTCCGAGGAGATCGAACGGGCCATGCAGACCATTCCCGACACCCTGTCCGCTTTTGGTGATCGTGCCGTTGGCGGTTACTTTCTGGATTTTGACATCAAACGGGAAGAGGCGGCGCGTTATGGCCTGACCACGGGTGACATACAGGACATTATCAAGTCGGCGGTGGGTGGCATGCGTATCACCCAGACGGTGGAAGGTCTGGAGCGTTACCCGGTGAGCCTGCGTTATCCCCGTGAACTGCGCGATGATCCGGAAAAACTCAAACGGGTACTCATACCCACACCCACCGGTATGCAGATTCCTCTATCACTGGTGGCGGATATCACCTTGCGTCGCGGCGCTCCGGTGATCAAGAGTGAAAACGCACGGCCCAACGCCTGGATCTATGTGGACATCAAAACTTCGGATATCGGTGGCTATGTGGCACTGGCAAAAAAGGTGCTGGAAGACCAGGTGAAAATGCCGCACGGTTATACCGTGGTGTGGTCCGGCCAGTTTGAGTACATGCAACGCGCCGCCAAACGCCTGCGTAACGTGCTTCCGTTGACCCCTCTGCTTTTGTTCCTGTGTTTTTTCTTTTCCTTCCGTATCCTCTC
>CAZXZI010000157.1:0-5988 GCA_964645165.1 uncultured Ectothiorhodospiraceae bacterium | reverse complement strand
CTGGCGGTGTTGGCCGGGGTGGATGTGATTGCCGCGGAAGATACCCGGCACAGTGGTCGCCTGTTGCAGCAATATAAAATAGGCACAAAAACGCTGGCCCTACACGATCACAATGAACGGGATCGTGCGCCGGATGTAGTGGCGCGTCTGGCGCAGGGTAAAAGTGTGGCGCTGATCTCCGATGCGGGCACGCCATTGATCAGTGACCCCGGGTTTCATTTGGTGCGCCTGGCGCGCGAGCAGGGTTTTAAAGTGGTGCCGGTGCCCGGTGCCAGCGCGATGATTGCGGCGTTGTCTGCCGCGGGCCTGCCCTCGGATCGATTTGTGTTTGAAGGTTTTTTGCCGGCAAAAGGTGCTGCGCGCAAAAAGCGACTGGAAAGCATGTCCGCAGAAACCCGCACGCTGATTTTTTACGAAGCACCACACCGGCTGCTCGACACGCTCGCTGACATGGTCGCCGTGTTTGGTGAAAATCGACACGTGGTACTGGCACGCGAACTCACCAAAACCTTTGAGACGATTAAAGGCGACGCTGTGGCTAAGTTACTGGAATGGGCGAGCGCCGATACCGATCAACAAAAAGGCGAGATGGTGTTGCTGGTGAAAGGCCTCAGTGTCACGGAGGAGGGGGCACCGGACGCCGAGGCGCAGCGTATTCTCAAAATATTGTTGGACGATTTGCCGCTGAGTCAGGCCAGCACGCTGGCGGCAAAGATCACCGGCGGTAAAAAGAAACCCTTCTACCAACTCGGTCTGATACTTGGTGACAAGGACGAGTAGGCCGCATGCGCGCCGCGGCTTGTGTCACAGTATGTACTGCGGACTATAATTCAGGTGCGGCGTGTCACCTAGTAGCGGAGTACAACAATGAAAATTGCCTTCTTCAGCAGTAAGCCCTACGACCAGCGGTTCTTCGACGAGACCAACAGTGAGCTTGCTCACGAGCTGGTGTATTACTCTCATCCCCTTACTCGTCACACCGACCTACGCTCACTGGATGCCGAGGCGGTTTGCGTGTTCGTTAATGACGATCTCAGTCGTGACGTGTTGACGGCGCTCAAGCAACAGAACGTGCGTTTAGTCGTGCTGCGTTGTGCCGGGTTTAACAATGTGGATTTATTGGCGGCAGAGGAGTTGGGCCTGACCGTGGTGCGGGTGCCAGCCTATTCACCCCATGCTGTGGCTGAGCACAGCGTCGGTTTGATGCTCTCACTTAATCGCAAGATACATCGTGCCTACAATCGTGTACGGGAAGGCAACTTCTCGTTAGAGGGTCTGCTGGGCTTTGATATGCATGGCCGCACCGTGGGGGTGATCGGTACTGGGCGCATTGGCGCACTGGTGGTGCGAATTGTCAGCGCAATGGGTTGCAAAGTGCTGGCCTATGATCTTTCACCTAACCAGGAATGTGTATCCTTGGGGGCGAGCTATGTGGATCTGCCGGCGCTTTATCAGCACGCTGATATCATCAGTCTGCATTGCCCGCTAACCTGTGACACTCATCATCTGATCGATGCCGAGGCGCTGGCGCAGATGAAGGATGGTGTGATGCTCATCAACACCAGCCGCGGCGCGGTGATCGATGCCAGTATGCTCGTGTCAGGACTGAAGTCAGGCAAGATTGGCTACCTGGGGCTGGATGTCTACGAGCAGGAAGGAGACCTGTTTTTTGAAGACCTGTCCGACAAGATTATTCAGGATGATGTCTTCGAACGACTGGTAACCTTTCCTAATGTGTTGATAACCGGTCATCAGGGCTATTTTACCGAAGATGCATTGCGCAACATTGCGCAAACCAGTCTGGCCAATGTTAGCGCGATAGAGCAGGGGCGGGGCTGTGAAAATACCGTGACCAGCGCCTTGTTGCGTGGAGCCTGTGCGAACTGATTGTCACATCTTTCTAATCGCGGTTTTTCTAACAACAAATAGCGGGGGGCTGTGTTGAACGGTTTTGTGGAATCCGGCCAAGTCATCCTGTTGGGTACGGCGCTGGCCATCGGCCTGTTGATCGGCGTGGAGCGGGGCTGGAAATCCCGCGATGTCAAAGAGGGCGAACGTATCGCCGGTCTGCGCACCTACGGTCTCGTTGGACTGTTGGGCGGTGCTGCAGGGCTGCTAGCGGAGTACTTGAGCGTGCTGGCGCTGGGATTTGTGTTCCTAGGCTTTGCAGCAGCGGTCACGGCGGCTTATGTCCTGCGGCGGGAAATCAGTACGGACGTCAGCATTACCGGACTGGTGTCCTTGTTGCTCACCTTTGTGCTGGGTGCCCTGGCTACACTGGACCATGCCAGTCTGGCCGCGTCCGCGGCGGTGGTAACTGCCCTGCTGCTGCATTTCAAAAGCGTATTGCATGGCTGGTTGCGCAAGCTGGAGGAACAGGAGTTGCATGCGGCGTTGCGCCTGCTGCTGATTTCAGTGGTGCTGCTGCCGGTGCTTCCCGATCAGGGTTATGGTCCCTGGACGGCGCTCAATCCCTACGAGATCTGGTGGATGGTGGTGCTCATTGCCAGTATCTCCTTCGTCGGTTATTTCACCATGAAGATGGCCGGGCCGGAAAAGGGCACGGTGATGACTGCCCTGGCCGCGGGCATGGTTTCATCCACCGCACTGACTCTACACTTTGCGCGACTCGCGCAGAAACAGGCGGTCATGAGAAACCTGCTGGCCTCGGGTATCCTCATTGCCTGCGGCACCATGTTTCCGCGCGTGGTGTTGGTTGCCAGTCTGATCAATCCGGCGCTGTTCACTATCTTGCTCATTCCCATGGCGCTGATGACGGTGCTGGTTTTTTTGTCTGCCTGGCTGGTCCGGCGCAGGGATGTGGGGCAGGCGCCCGGTATGGCCCGCGTGAGCAATCCGCTGGAGTTGAGGATGGCGCTGGTTTTTGGCGGCCTGTTGGCATTGGTGATCCTGCTGGGCAAGGCTGCCCTGAATTTCTTTGGTGAGTCAGGCCTGTATCTGTTGGCTGCGGTGTCCGGTATCGCCGATGTGGACGCCATAAACCTGACCTTGTCGCGCATGAGCCTCACCGAACTGCCCTTGGAGGTGGTGGTGTGGGGTATCATCATCGCCTCTTCATCCAACACCCTACTTAAGGGCTTGCTGGCGGTATCTGTGGGAGGTGCCGGTATGGGGTTACGGGTTCTGTTGCCGCTGTTTGTGGCCGCCACTAGTGGGTTGTTGACCGTGTGGCTGATGTGAATACGCCGCCCCAGACAGCTTGGCAAGCACAACCGGTCGCTGCGGTTTTTGCCAGACTCAATAGTAGTGAGTCCGGGCTGAGTACTGCCAAAGCCAACCAGCGTCTGACCGAGTTTGGTCCCAATCGATTGTCCGAGCAGAAGCCCCGTGGCCCCCTACGTCGTTTGTTGACGCAGTTCCACAATGTGCTTGTCTACGTGTTGATGGCAGCAGGGGTGGTGACTGCAGCGCTGGCACACTGGCTGGACGCTGCGGTGATCTTCGGCGTGGTGGTATTGAATGCACTCATCGGGTTTGTGCAGGAGGGCAAGGCCGAACATGCCTTGCGCGCCATTCGCCACATGCTCTCGCCCAATGCCATGGTATTGCGTGAAGGCCGGCAGCTGGTGATCCGCGCGGAGGCACTGATACCCGGTGATGTGGTGTTACTGCAGTCTGGCGACAAGGTGCCGGCGGATCTGCGTCTGTTTCGTGTCAAGGGACTGCAGATACAGGAAGCGGTGCTCACCGGTGAATCCCTGCCCGTGGAAAAATCCACCGCTGCAGCCGCCCCGGACGCTGTGCTGGGCGACCGCTGCTGCATGGCCTATTCCGGCACGTTGGTAATCCACGGCCAGGGCCGTGGTGTGGTCGTGGCCACCGGCGCACAAACCGAGATCGGCCGCATCAGCGAACTGGTGTCGGAAACTCAGTCGGTGGACACACCGCTGTTGCGACAGATGGCCCAGTTTGGCCGCTGGCTGACAGCCGCTATTCTCGGGCTCGCCGCGCTGACCTTTGCCTTTGGCGTGCTGTTGCGTGACTACGGTGCCGCCGATATGTTTCTCGCTGCGGTAAGCCTGACGGTGGCGGCCATCCCCGAGGGACTGCCCGCGATCATGACTATCACTTTGGCCATCGGCGTGCAACGTATGGCGCGGCGTAATGCGATTATTCGCCGCCTGCCCGCAGTGGAAACCCTGGGCGCGGTGACGGTGATCTGTTCCGACAAGACCGGCACCTTGACACGCAACGAAATGACCGTGCGTAACATTGCCATTGTCGAAAAACGATTTGCAGTGAGTGGCGCCGGCTATGATCCCCATGGCACCTTTTCGTTAGAAGGGCGGGACGTGTTACCCGAGCAATACCCGCTGTTGCTGGGGGCGGTGCGCGCCGTCATGTTGTGCAATGATGCCTCACTGGAAATAGTGGACGGCGAGTGGTGCGTGCACGGCGATCCTATGGAGGGTGCTCTGCTGGTGTCCGGCTTGAAGGCAGGGCTGGATATTGGGGTGGAAGCCAAACTGTATCCACGCACCGACCTCATTCCCTTTGAATCCGAGCACCGCTTCATGGCCACCCTGCATCACAGCCATGACGGTGAGGCCTTTGTGTTTCTGAAAGGTGCACCGGAGCATGTGTTGGAGATGTGCGTTCAACAGAAAACAACTGCTGGGGAACAGTTGTTGGACAAGGCTTATTGGCTGGGGTGTATTGAAAAAATGGCACAACAGGGTCAGCGAGTGTTGGCTATCGCGATGAAACCTGTCAACTACGAACAGGTGGAATTGAGCTTTGCAGACGTACACAACGGGCTGACCCTGCTGGGTCTGTTCGGGTTTATCGATCCGCCACGGGAAGAGGCCGTTACCGCAGTACGCGCCTGTTCCGCAGCGGGTATTCGCGTGAAGATGATTACCGGCGATCATGCCGCCACTGCGCGCGCGATTGCAGGCCAGCTACATCTGGTTAATGTTGATGATGTCATCACCGGGCAACAACTTGAAGTTATGTCGGAGGCGGAGCTGGGCCGGAGAGTGCAAGAGGTGGATGTGTATGCTCGGGTCAGTCCCGGCCACAAGTTGCGGCTGGTGACATTATTGCAGGAACAGGGTCGGGTAGTGGCCATGACCGGTGACGGCGTCAACGATGCACCGGCTCTGAAGCGCGCTGATGTGGGTGTGGCCATGGGCCAGAACGGTACCGAGGCCGCAAAGGAGGCGGCCGAGATGGTGCTGGCCGATGACAACTTTGCCTCGATCATTCACGCCGTGGAGGCGGGGCGCACGGTTTATGACAATCTCAAAAAAGCCACCCTGTTTATCCTGCCCACCAACGGCGGCGAGGCGCTGATCATTCTCGCTGCCATCGCGCTGGGATTTCAACAGCTGCCGCTGACCCCCGTGCAGATCCTCTGGGTGAATATGGTGACGGCGGTTACCCTGGCCCTTTCTTTGGCCTTTGAGCCGCCGGAGCCCAATGTTATGCGTCGCCCACCCCGTGATGCCCGTGCACCGTTACTTAATATCCATCTGCTGTGGCGTATTGTGTTTGTCGCGTTGATTCTGTTGAGCGGCACCATTGGGCTATTTCTCTGGGAGATGCAGCAGGGTGCCAGCATCGCGCACGCACGTACCGTTGCGGTCAACACCCTGGTTATGTTCGAGATCTTTTACCTGTTCAGTTCCCGCTACATTATCGCTCCTGTGCTCAACCGTGCCGGACTTACAGGAAATCCTTACGTGCTGCTGGCCATTGTCGTACTGATTATTCTGCAGCTGGCATTTACCTACCTGCCATCATTGCAAAGCCTGTTTGGCGTCACCGCCATCGATGCGAAAACCTGGCTGCGCATCGTGCTGGTGTCGTCTAGCGTGTTGTTTTTGGTGGAGGCAGAAAAGGCCTTTTTGCGTCGAGATTAACGGTTTTGGAGCACCCGTTGCTCAAAATTTGCCTCTTCGTTGGTGCTTGCGTAAGCTAGCCACCGGAAGTCGGCCAGACAGTCGCGGCACCCTTCAGGGGTGT
>CAZXZI010000156.1:1430-6000 GCA_964645165.1 uncultured Ectothiorhodospiraceae bacterium | reverse complement strand
TCCACCATGGCCTCTTTGCCGTTCACCAGCTGGCGGGCACGTTTGCTCGCCAACAACACCAGCTCAAACCGGCTGTTTACGTTTTCCAAACAATCTTCAACAGTGACACGTGCCATGATGTAAAACTCCTTAATACGAATTCAGTTGATTCGCTTAACGGCTAACTATTTCTCAGCTAGCGACAAAACTTGGATGTGGTCACGGCGGTAAAATCCGTGGATTTCCACAAGGGCGGAAAATTGTACAAAAACGCGCTGGACATTACCAGCTAACGGTTTAAATAAAAGTGGCTTTTTGAGCGAAACGGGAGGTTTTGAGGCTGATAGCGAGGTTGACGGTTTAGCCCAATAAATCGGCAATCAGCTCTTTCAACCCGACTTGCTGACGCGCCATGCCTAAACGATGACTATTAATGATCGTCTGCAAATCCGCCACAGCAGTGGTAAAGTCATCATTCACCACCAAAAAGTCAAACTCAGCATAGTGGGACATTTCTGCCTCGGCATCGCGCATGCGGCGTTCAATAACGGTTTCGTCGTCCTGACCACGCTCGGTGAGCCGCTCCCGTAGCGCAGTTTTAGACGGCGGTAAAATAAAGATACCCACGGCGTCCGCAAAACGCCTGCGCACCTGCTGTGCGCCCTGCCAATCAATTTCGAGAATCACATCCTGACCCGAGGCCAGCTGAGTCGTCACTGCCGCCTGCGAGGTACCATAATAATTGTCGAATACCTGAGCGTGCTCCAGAAAATCCCCCGCGGCGATCCTTTGCTGGAATCCCTCCACGTCCACAAAATGGTAGTGAACTCCGTCCACCTCACCGGGACGCATGGCGCGCGTGGTGTGGGACACCGACACCTCAATGCCCTGCGCATCCTCCAGCAACACTTTTAGCAGGCTGGTTTTCCCCGCACCCGAAGGAGCGGAAACAATATAAAGCGTGCCTCTGGGGGGTTGCTGTGCTGTCATTCAGGACTCCTAATGCTTTAATGTGCAGCCAAAAGCCGCCAAATGTTGCTAAATGTGCTTGATTATTCGATATTTTGAATCTGCTCGCGCATCTGCTCAATAAGCACCTTCAATTCCACGGAAACAGCAGTGGTGTCGGTGTGTACGGATTTTGAGCCCAAGGTATTCGCCTCGCGATTCAGCTCCTGCATGAGAAAATCCAGGCGGCGACCCACAGGCTCATCCTGCGTCAGTACACGCCGCACTTCTTCAATATGTGCCTTCAGTCGCTCAATCTCTTCGTCCACATCGGCTTTATTGAGCAGCAACACCACTTCCTGCTCCAATCGGGCCGGATCCAGCTCATCACGGATCTCTGCCAGGCGTTTCTCCAGGCGCTCGCGTGTGGCCTGCAAAATTTCTGGTAATCGCTCGGTAACGATGTTCACCTGGGTTTCGATAGCCGAGCAGCGCGCCATAATTACCGCTTTGAGTTTTTCACCCTCACGCGACCGTGAATCCCGCAAGTCAGATAGAGCAGTCGCCAGTAAAGCCAGAGCATCCCCCGCCAATTGCTCCGTATTTTTCTCCGGCGGTTTGAGCACTCCCGGCCACTGCAGCACATCCAAAGCGTTAACCGGTGCCGCGTTGTACAATAATTGATCAATTTCCCGGGTGGCGTGGGCAAGCTTTTCTACCATATCCGTATCAATGTCTAGCAGGGCTTGCTCACTACCGTCCACCGACTGAACTGCTGCTTGAAAGCGCAAATTAGCGTCAACCTTCCCGCGATTGATACTTTTGGCGATCTGCTCACGAATCTTCGGTTCCAGAGACCGCAAATCTTCCGGCAGGCGCAGGCTCACTTCAGAAAAACGGTGATTGACCGATCTTAATTCCCAGACAAGGTGCCCTTTTTCAGTGTCGGCTTCCTGTCGAGAAAACGCCGTCATGCTGTGAATCATTTTCATTGCTCCTGGATTGATGTGTGATGCGGGTAGACGCTGCACATTGATACGCAGTGTAACAAAACAGAGTAACTAAAAAACCAGTCGTGATTTATGACCGAACCTGAACTTGCCCTTCCCGCCGGTACTGAACTGGAGCACTACCGCATCGACAGCACCTTGAGTGCGGGTGGTTTCGGCATTGTCTATCTCGCCACAGATTTGCAAGCCGACGTGCAAATCGTCATTAAAGAGTACATGCCCAACAAACTGGCACAGCGTCTGCCTGATGGGTTTGTAATGCCGCAAGGTGAACAGCAACAGGAACATCATAACGAAGGCATGCGCCTTTTTTTGCAGGAAGCCGCGGCGCTGATCAAACTTAAACATCCCAACATTGTGCGCGTGCTGAATTTTTTCCGTGCCAATGGCACTGTTTACATGGTGATGGAATATCGCCCTGGAAAAAATCTGCAGCACTACATTAAAAGTCGCAATGGCAATCTCAGCGAAACTTTTTTACGGACCATTTTCCCGCCTTTGCTTGAGGGTCTTAAATTGGTTCACGACACCGGCTTTCTACACCTCGATATTAAGCCCGGCAATATCCATTTGTGTCCCGGCGGCATCCCGCTGCTCCTGGATTTTGGTGCGGTGCACTCACGCAATACCAGTCGCAAGCTGCAAGTCACCCAGGTGGTCACTAGCGGATTTTCACCCATGGAACAATACAACCTCGGCGGTTACATCGGGCCGTGGACTGATATCTATGCCATCGGTGCCACCATTCGTGCCTGCATTGAAGGCAATGCACCCATTTCTGCTAAAGACCGAAATGAAAAAGACAAAATAAAACTGGCTGTCAATGCGTTCAAACGGCGTTATTCGAACAGTCTTTTATACGCGCTGGATTGGGCTATGGAAATGGATCCGCTACTGCGGCCTCAAAACGTGGACGAGTTTCTAAAGGTTTTCAATCAGCAAGATGAAGAAGAGGACAACTTACTGGGCAAGATTGTCGATACGTTGACGCGGCCACTCTGACATGAAATATCAAGTTGCCAAAACAACTCGCCTCGGTAATCGCGTTGTCAACGAAGACCGCATCGGCATAGCAGAACGTAACAACGCCGTGTTGTTGGTAATGGCTGACGGCATGGGGGGCTATCGTGGCGGGCAGATTGCATCAAAAGCCATGGTCAATCGCATGCTTCGCCAATTTAAACGCAGCAAACTCCCAGCACAAGACCCAACACTCTTTCTTAAAGATTTAATTGCCGACGCGCATCTGGCCGTATTGCGCGCAGGTAGTGAGCAGTACCCACCCATTGAACCGCGCACCACCTGCGTCGTGTGTTTAATCCAGGATGGCAATGCGTGGTGGGCGCATGTTGGTGACAGTCGCTTGTATTTATTTCGCGGCGGCAAACCCTTTACCCGTACCATTGATCATTCCAAAATCGAAGAGCTGCGACGTAAAGGAAAGCTCAGCGAAGAAGAAATGGACAACCACCCGCAACGACATTTAGTCACCCGCTGTGTGGGTTATCAAAAACACCCACCAATTCCTACGCTGAGTGATAAAATTCCATTAGAAAAATACGACATGCTATTATTGTGTAGCGATGGTTTGTGGGGGCCACTCACAGAACAAAACCTTGCCGATACACTCACACAAAACCCGCTAGCCGAAGCCGTCGAACGCATTGCTTATCAGGCAGAATTCCGGAGTTATCCAGAAGCGGACAACATCAGTGTGATTACCTTGCGCTGGATTTCGAATGACGTTGATGGAACGGAAGATAGTCAAAAAGAAGAAGAACGCGACGAGTTAACCGATACCCTCGACGCACTTGATAATGCCATGGGTAACCTCAAAACCTAATCGCACTCGTTACATCAGACCCCGCTCAGCGAACGATACTGACGCCGCATCGCCTACCACTACGTGATCCAGCACTCGCACATCCACCAATGCTAACGCATCGGTAAGTTGCCTGGTGATTTGCTGATCGGCCACACTGGGCTCCGCTATACCGGAAGGATGATTGTGGGCGAAGATCACCGCCGCCGCATTATGCTCCAGTGCCTTTTTTACCACTTCACGCGGATGTACACTGGCACCATTGATGGTGCCTCGAAACAATTCTTCAAACTGGATAACCCGATGGCGATTATCCAGATACAAACAGGAAAATACTTCAAAAGAATAATCACGCAATCGCGATGATAGAAAGTTGATGGTGTGCTCAGGATTTTCCAATACGCTGCCTCGCTGGAGAATCTCAGAAAAATGCCGGCGTGCCATTTCCACCGTGGCCTGTAATTGTGCAAACTTGGCTTCGCCCAAACCTTCACCCTCGCAGAATTGCTTGATATCCGCATTTAACAATGCACGCAAACTCCCAAAGCGACTCAACAAATCTCGCGCCAAATCTACCGCCGTTTTGCCAGGAACCCCGGTGCGCAAAAAAATGGCCAGCAACTCAGCATCCGACAGAGCCTCTGCCCCTCGTTGCAACAGCTTTTCCCGTGGGCGCTCCTCTTTCGGCCAATCTGTAATCGCCATCGCCACATCCTTGTGTTTTAACCTTCAATGAACAATTCGGTTAAACTAACAGCTTCTGCCCCGTAAACCAGGCACTATGCACATTCAACACGGCACACTCAACACG
>CAZXZI010000156.1:0-1330 GCA_964645165.1 uncultured Ectothiorhodospiraceae bacterium | reverse complement strand
TCAACACGGCACACTCAACACGAAGATGATTAGTCTCAGCAACAAACACATCCTGCTCGGCGTCAGCGGCTCCATCGCCGCGTACAAATCCGCCGAGCTTGTGGGCCGCCTAAAGGATACCGGAGCCGATGTGCGCGTCGTGCTCACTGCGGGCGGTGCTGAGTTTGTCACCCCGCTGACCTTCCAAGCCCTGTCCGGTAACGCCGTGCACACCGAATTGCTCGACACCGAGGCCGAAGCCGCCATGGGCCACATCGAACTGGCGCGCTGGGCCGATGCCGTTATCGTTGCACCGGCCAGCGCCAACTTCATCGCCCGGCTCGCGCAAGGCCGCGCCGATGACCTGCTCAGCGCCATCTGCCTCGCGACGGATTCCACCGTTGCCATTGCCCCGGCAATGAATCAACAAATGTGGCTCAATGCCGCTACGCAGGAAAACCTGCAACCACTCAAGCAACGAGGCGTACTGCAATTCGGCCCCGGAGAAGGCGACCAGGCCTGCGGCGAAGTCGGCCCCGGCCGCATGTTGGAAGCCGAACAACTCGCCCAGCTCACCGCAGATATTTTTGAAACCGGCGCACTAGCGGGTCGCACCGTACTCATCACCACTGGCCCCACACAAGAAGACATCGACCCCGTGCGTTACCTCAGCAATCGCAGCTCCGGCAAAATGGGCTATGCCATCGCCCAGGCCGCCGCCGAAGCCGGTGCAAAAGTCATTTTGATCAGCGGGCCCACCGCACTCACCACACCACCCCGTGTCGAACGCATCGACGTACGCAGCGCACAACAAATGCGCAAGGCTGTAATGCAACAGGTGAATGCCAGCGATATATTCATCAGCACCGCCGCCGTTGCTGACTACCGCCCCGCACACATCGTCGAACACAAAATAAAAAAGACCGAAGACACACTTATCCTCGAACTACAACGCAACCCCGACATCCTCGCCGAGGTAGCTGCACTAAACGATGGCCCCTTCACCGTCGGCTTCGCCGCAGAAACCGAAAACCTCGAACAACATGCGCGGGAAAAACTGGAACGGAAAGGCCTCGATATGATTGCTGCAAACCTGGTGTGCGAGGGTGTAGCTTTTGAAAGTGACGACAATGCATTGTTGGTGATTACCGCAGACGACAAACAACAATTACCGAACGCGTCAAAAACTATAATTGGACGACGGTTGATTGAGTTGATTGCTAAGCGTACAAGGGGACAGACCTAAGGTCTGTCCCCGGTTTACAGTAGGGTGGGCAATGCCCACCCTACGTGGAGCTGGGGTTTTGACCTTAGTCCCTTCGATGCAGCCGAGCATCGCAGCCTTCATTGG
>CAZXZI010000155.1:0-6010 GCA_964645165.1 uncultured Ectothiorhodospiraceae bacterium | reverse complement strand
TCTGAGTGAACAACAATATCATCATGCTAGCGAGCGGGTACGTAGTGAGGGACTGGCAGAGAAAATTTCTATTGAATTGCGTGATTACCGTGATCTGCCTGAGGAAGCCCGCTATGACCGGGTAGTCAGCGTGGGTATGTTTGAGCACATTGGCGTGGTCAATTTCCCGCTTTATTTCGGCATCGTCCGACGAGTACTCAAGCCGGGTGGGCTGTTTCTCAATCATGGCATCACCAATGATACGGGCTGGCGTGACACACCGCTTACCCGCTTCATGAATCGTTATGTGTTTCCGGATGGTGAGCTGGCGCGCATCAGCGACGTCGAGAGTGCCATGGAGCAGGCTGGTTTTGAGATCGTCGATGTGGAAGGCTTGCGCCGCCATTATGCGCTGACCCTGCATCACTGGGTACAGGCACTGGAAAAACACCACAAACAGGCAGTAGCAATGGTGGGCGAATCGACTTATCGACTGTGGCGCCTGTATATGGCAGGTTGTGCCTACTACTTCGATGAAGGCAGCATCAATGTTTATCAAGTGTTGGCGGGCTCTGTTCGCCAGCCATTGGTTACACCGCTACGACGCGATGACCTTTACCAATAGGACTACATCGGAAAAACGTGTGCAAGCGGGGTGAGTGAGTCAACGATAGTCAATTAAAAAGAGGCATATGTTGTCAGGTCAGCAGAAAAATAGCGGGATACAAAAATATAGGTTCAGAGGTATTTGGCGCCATTTTCTCGATACCCATCCAGACTATCTGGCACGGTATTATTGGTGGGCCTACCTTTGGGGCCCAGGTGTATGGTTTTTCGATCATCAGCCGATTATCAACGCGATTCTTTTTGGGCAGTACCGCACACTTAATTTGCAGGCCTTACGTGCCTGTACGAAGAATCGGCCAGAAGGTCGATTGTTACAGCTGACCTGCGCGTATGGGAGTCTGACACCCTCATTACTAAAGGGGGTGAAGGGTGGTGATCTCTATCTTATGGATGTTGCCGACATACAGTTAGCGGCGGCTCGCCATAAACTGACCGATAGCGAAAAGCCGCGGCTGTTGGCGGTACGCATGAATGCTGAACACCTCGCCTACGGAAATAATGTCTTTTCCAGCATTTTGATTTTCTTTTTATTACACGAGTTACCCCCTGGTGCCCGCAAGCGAGCACTCAGTGAAGTTATGCGGGTGTTACGGCCCGGCGGGCGGCTGGTGATCACTGAGTATGGCCAACAGCCCGGGCAGCATCCTTTGTGGCGGCTATGGCCTCTACGTATTTCATTGTTGCGACTCGAACCATTTTTAGACGGTTTTTGGCGCGAGGATCTGACCACCACACTGAGCATGCATGCCCTGAAACACAACAAAATACTCCGCCAGGTGGATGAATTTCATTGTTTTGCCAACTTCTATCGGGTATGTGTCTATGCAGTGGGCAAACCGAATGATGACAAGGGGAAAACGGTGTGACAGAAACAGATACTCCCGCTTGCCGTTCATAACGATGACTACACAGTTGTTCAACCGCTTAAAACGTGGCGATGGGATTAACCAAAATGAACTATGACTATGACGACTAACAATCACACTAAAGCTGTTGTTTCAAAATATCCACGAATTGGTGTGGTGCTGAGTTCGGGCGGCGGACGTGGTGTTTACGCGCACACCGGTTTCCTCATGGCGCTGGAAGGCCTGAAATTACCCATTGCCGCACTTGCAGGTTGTAGTGCAGGTGCGCTGGTGGGAGGGATCTTTGCGAGCGGCACTCCTTTGTCGGACTGGTTTGACACACTCAGTAAGGTACAGCAAAAAGAATTCTGGCGGCCGGAATCTTTACCCAGCCTGTTTTGGCGTTTGTTACGGCATAAAGGGCGTGGGTTTACCGGCCTTTCAACAAACAAAGCGGCTATTGAGTTTTGTCAGGAAAATTTGACGGCAAAGACCTTTGAAGATAGCCGGTTTCCTTTTTATGCCTTGGCGATCAACCTGGACAGTGGAGAAAAAACTATTTTCTCAGAAGGGGAGATAGCACCCCGTATTATGGCAAGTGCGGCGATACCCATCTTGTATCAGCCGGTAAAAATTAACGGACAATATTATTGCGATGGGGCCGTGGTAGATTTTGCACCTACCGATGCTATTTGTTGTTTACATAACCTGGATGTGGTGGTTGTGCATCATGTATCGCAACGCTTTGATCAAGATAAAAGCATTGACCATGCGTTAACCAAGCCGTGGACAATGTTAAATATTACTGATCGTCTGCTTTATCGTAATCGTCCGTGGTACTTATCGGGTAATGGTGCCCCTTTTCAGCGGATTTCCTCACAACGTTGTCCCTGTGGTTGTGGTGCATTAATCATTGTAATTGAACCGGAATTGCCTGAATTGACTTGGCCAATGACTGAAGGCGGCATTCAGGTATTACGCAAAGCACAGCAACAAACAATAGATTTGCTCTCACCATTTCAAGTTGCACTACAGACGGATCCTCGGGGGATGTTTCCGACATTTTCTACAGCGTGTGATGAGCAAGGCTAGTAATAAAAAGGGTTTCTTGTGGAAATAAATGAAAAATATGTGTGGTTGTTATGGTCAAGTGCATTCTTGGTTCCGTGGGCAATAATCTATGTCACTTTCCCCGCCCACCGGAAGGCCATGTTGTGGGCGAGTATTTTTACTACCCCATTTGGTTTGAGTGAACCAATCTTTGTACCAGAATACTGGAGTCCGCCAAGTCTGTTTGATTTGGCTTTACGCACCGGCTTTGATATTGAAAGTCTGATATTTTGCTTTGGCATCGGAGGTATAGCGGCTGTATTGTACAACCTACTAACACAACGAGTTCCTGTTTCAGTACCAGCCGAAGAGCGCCATCGTCCATTGCACCGACATCATTACAAGGCATTGGCTGCGCCTTTTATTACCTTTATTCCATTGTATTTTTTGCCCTGGAATCCGATTTATCCATCCATTGTCGCCATGGCTGTTGGCGCTATTGCCAATATTCTTTGCCGTCCAGACTTAAAATCAAAAACCTGGATTGGGGGACTACTGTTTCTGTTTTATTACGCACTATTCCTTGCCGGACTAGAGTGGACAGCGCCGGATTACATTGACCGTGTATGGAATTTGTCAGCATTGAGTGGCATCAGTATTACTTTTATGCCCCTGGAAGAATTACTTTTTGCAATAACATTTGGCATGTACTGGGCGGGTGTTTACGAACATATAACATGGCGTAAATATTGACTCAACGGCGTGACAGCTTAGTAATACAAATAAACATCAACTGGACAAAAATGATGAATGCACAACAAGTAACAGAGGTCTGTCCTGCCACTCGGCCGCGCCGGTTTTATGATTGCACTTTTAATGAAAAACTACTTTATACCTCGTTTCTATTGCTCATTGGCTTCGCCTATCTCATGGCTCTGACTTATCTTTATACCGGGTTTGCAGGTATTGATGGAAAACCGGGTTTGTCCGTGGATGATATCGCTGAAAATTATTATGGAAATCGCAGCGGTACCCGGTTGGAATCCGCACTTCGTGGCGCTATGGCCAGTCATATCGACATTACCCAGCGGCATCATATTATTGAATGGTTAAAATCTGGTGCATCAGAACGTGGTTACAACGACAAGATTCGACCGATTCTTGCCGAGCGTTGCTTTGGCTGTCATAGCGCCGCCTCAGGGCTCGCTATCCCCGATTTCACGAGTTACGCCGGAATCAAGCCGGTTGCCAATGTAGATACCGGCGTGTCACTGCACAGTTTGATGAAAGTTTCACATATTCATCTGTTTGGAATTGGCCTGGTGGCCCTGGGCGTTGGACTTATTTTCCGTTTTTCCGTACTGCCTTCCTGGTTCCAGAATACATTGACTGTATTACCATTCATCGCTATTTTTTCCGATATTTTCGCCTGGTTTTTCACCAAGTGGGATCCGCATTATGCTTATGTTGTTGTGGTTAGCGGGGCTGTACTGGGCGTGTCATGGGCGGCTCAAATTGGCATTTCGATCTACCAAGCCTGGTTTTTGAGATGCCACCTGCCACCCGGGGATGGCAACCTTGACCTATGAGTTAGGCATAGGTAGTACACTCAAAATGTGGAAGAAATGTGTGTGCAGAACATGACTCCAATACCGCGTTGTTAGAGACTAACTGCCCGCTTCAGTTCATAGTGAGGTCAGGATGAAAAGGGATATTCGATCGACGTTAATACTGCTGCGTGGCATTTGCATCGGCATGCTTTTGAATGTCGGTTTGATTCTTTTTATCCCATTGATAGTGCAGGCCGGCGAATGGGATTATCGCGCGCAAAGCAAAATTCAGTGGCGCGACTACGGTGCCGATGCTTTTGCTGAAGCTAAATCAACGGGTAAACCACTTTATGTTCTAGTCTACGCCGACTGGTGTCACTGGTGCAGAAAATTCGAAACCAAAACGCTGGAAACAAAACTTATTCGACAGTTACTGCAAAATGAAATGATCCCTGTTGCGGTCAACAATGACAAACAAATTGAAATCGCTAAAAAACTCGGGGCAAACCTGGTGCCAACCAGTGTGATCCTAACACCTGATGGACAACGCTTATTGCGGTTTTATGGTTTTCTTCCAGCTGAAGAGCTGGATAAGGCGTTACGACGGACCCTGTTGCATTGGCGCAAGGGAGAAATGCCAGAAGAGGAATTTGGTGATGAGTCAACCTGTTGTCCTGTTCCATAAGACCGCATGTTCGCTGGACGATGGTCGAACAAGAACCTGTATCGTTAGGAGTCATTAATGCTGACCGACACCAAAAAAATCTGCTTGTGGTGTGGCAAACCAATAACGGATGGAGTGCATACCACGGACGATGGCAACGCTTTTTGCTGTGAAGGTTGTTACCTCGGATACATGGCACATCAGAGTTTTCAGCATGAACGTGATGAGATTCAGTTATCACTGGTCGAAGCCCTGGCAGCGGCACTGGATGCCCGTGAGCATGAAACCGGGATGCATTCACAACGCGTTGCCTGCCATACCCAGGTATTGGCCCGGCAATTTACCAAAGACGAAAATACCTTACAACAGATTTACTGGGGATCGTTGTTACACGACATTGGAAAAATCGCCATCCCTGATTCTATCCTGCTGAAAACGGACTCACTCACCGAAGCAGAATGGATCATTATGCGTAGCCATCCGCAACGTGGGCATGACATCATCAGCAATATCCCCTTTATGAATGAGGCGGCAGACATTGTTTTATCACATGAGGAGCGTTTTGACGGTGGGGGTTATCCGCGGCGTTTAAAAGGAGAACTTATTCCATTGGGCGCACGCTTGTTCGCGGTCATTGACACTCTGGACGCTATCACCTCCGATCGCCCTTACCGAAAGGCACAGTCCTTTGATGCTGCGAAAAAAGAAATCATTAAAATGAGCGGCAACCAATTTGATCCACAGGCTGTGAAGGCTTTTCTGGACGAAGAAGAAGTTTTGCGTGAGATGGTCGAGGTCAAATGTACATTAGTACCTGAAGAATAATATTGCTTTTATGATGTGATCAGCAGCTTAATTAAGGATGAAGATATGATTGCAACGGAAACGCACGGAGACAAACAGGTAGCCATGGGCATATCATTACCCATAAAGGAAACCCTGCAAATTGCCGGTGCGGGTCCCGCCGGGTTGGCAGCGGCCATTACCCTGGCACGTGCTGGCCGATCAGTGATTGTGCATGAAGCCAAAACCAGTGTAGGACATCGTTTTCAGGGTGACTTACAGGGGCTGGAGAACTGGTCTACCAAACAGGATGTGTTGGAGGCTCTGTGTGAACAGGGGATCACTACTGAGTTTGATAAAATACCCAGCATCCAGGGCACCGCTTTTGATGCCTGGGGCAAAGCCTATGATGTGCAAAGTCAGGAACCTTTATTTTATACCGTTGAACGGGGCCCAGGGCCGGGGACACTGGATACCGCTTTATTTAATCAGGCAAAGGAACTGGGTGTTGA
>CAZXZI010000154.1:0-6126 GCA_964645165.1 uncultured Ectothiorhodospiraceae bacterium | reverse complement strand
CGGTTAATGGTTTCAATTTTTCCAGCCTTACGCTCAAAGGCCGCATACAATTTACGGCCAAGAATATTCAAATCCTTTTGTTCGATACGTGCCAGATCTGAATGCGTACGCGCAAATTTTGAAAGTGCCATGTAGCTATGGGTTATCTCGTCTACCAACACCCGGCGTTCTTTTAAGACCTGATGAACATTCCAGGATTTACGGTCATCCAACATCTCAATGTGCCCTTCTGACCAGTGCCATGCCTCTGCCAGTTCGAGCATACGTTCCCAACGCCAGTTTCGATTCATTTTCGATTGATGACTGAGCGATAACTCTACTTTAAAATAAAAACATCGACGCACCACATCCAAACGTTCTGGTAATTTTTTGTTATTTAAATAGTGCTCTAACTTCTCAAGCAATATCGTATAGGGGTCGATTAAGTCCAGATCTGTGACACCATCATAAATGGCTCGCTTGAAGCGCAGGCTTAATAAATCACTGTTTGGATATTCTGCGGCATAGGCCTCCATCAGCAGCATCTTCAACACAGACTTGTAAGGCGAGTCGATGCCTTTATATACCTGCCATAATGCTGCCCCAAAAAACTCTTCAACCGGGATTTCACTCAGCCCACCAAAATCAATCACTTCATTCTCCGGAATAAAGCGTTGCTTAATTAAGCGTGAGACAAACTTCTTATAGTTTTTCTCTTCATCGGGTGGCACCAGCCACCACACTGGATATCGCCCGGCAACCAACAAGCCGGTTCGATAAAACTCTTCCAATAATATGTGATGTTGCGTACTACCGCTGCTTTCACTGCTCAGTTCAACCACATTACCGCTGCGAAAATCCTCTGCATCCATTAAAAAAAAGTGTACTTCCAGGCCTGCGGAATCCGCCCACTCCTCAATGGATTCACATTTTTCAGCCAGTTGAAAAAGTTGTTCCTTATCCAGTCCTGGGCGATGACACACCCACACATCAAAATCACTTTTTTCTGAATGGGCAATGGTACCTACGCTACCCATTAAAAATATTGAATGAATATCAAAAGTTCTCAACGCCCTTTTTTTATAATCAAAACTCTTGGCAATGCGCTTCCCTGCAACCAAACCTTTTTTAGTGGCCGTCCAGTTAGATATGCCTGCGGGCGTTTGCTTAGAAACAAATCCGGGCAACATGGCATGATTGATATGAAATAGCAGCGGCAATAAATCAAGAAAATCCCGATTACGCCAACTCAACGCCCCTTCCGTGCGCCGCAAACGCTCGCGGTTTATCGCCAGAAAACGCTTGCGCACCGCCCGCACATCCAGATGGTCGTAATTTTGTTTTATCAGTTTGACGGCTGCCATGTGAGGTGTGTGCTCTGTGCCTTTTTCGTTTTTATTTGTGTCATTTTCTTTATGTTGCTGCCATAAGATACGCATATAAAATGCCGCATCACCTTATTACTTCGGCACTTTTTATGAATGATTGAGGCGCAGGTCACGGACTAATCTTCCTGTGGTAATGATTAAAGTTCTCCGTGTGCAGACCGCTGATAAGCCCATGTTCCCACTGACAATCTTTACCCCACACGATGAGCATATTAAAATCAGTGACTTACATGGCGTATTGACAATTATTTGACACTCGAATCCACACATCCGCCTTTTTTCAGGAGTACCGCAGTATGGACAAAATCAGCCTCGACAATAGTCAGCATATTCTCGCCAACATGCCCATGGCCATCGTTATCACCGACGATGCGGGCCTGGTGCTTTGGTGTAACAAAACACTTTCAAGTTGGCTCGATTGTCCGCCAGGACAGTGTGTTGGGCGCACCGAATTGTCTTTGCTGGGCAAGCATGTCACTGCGGCTGAACCGAACAGCACACCCACGACTAATGGCCCATTTAGCTTGGGTCACACACAGTCGGGCGCAGATCGCCGCGTTGTGCGCTACCCCCTACCAGCCAATGATGGCCAGATCACCGTCTGCTACCTGGATATTAGTGAGGAAGAATCATTGCGCAATGATCGCAATCAATTGGCGCAACAATTGGCACAACACAATACAGTCGACCCAGTCAGTGGCCTGTTAAACGCCCATGCCGTCGACAAGGGGCTGGAACCTCTCATTTCGCGGAGTCGCCGCTACCAGAACCCCTTGTCCGTAGTCACCATGGATATCTCGAATCTCGAGCATGTCAGTCAAACCACCGGGCAGGTGGCGGCGGATAAGATTGTGGTGGCCGTCAGCCAGTTGCTCCGCGACCAAATGCGCTGGGCGGATATGGTCGGTCGGTTAAACACCGGGCAGTTTGTGTTTATCCTGCCTGAGACCGACAAACAAGCTGCCATCGCGCTGGCTAAAAAGCTCGCCGCACAACTCAATGACTTCACGGTGATGGTTGATGACCAAACCAGCGTGCAGGCCATGGCGTGTTTTGGCGTCGCCGCCTGGAACAAAGGGGATGACGCGCGCTTGCTGATGTCACGGTCCGCTGAGGCGGCACTAACGGCTCGACAGAATGGCGCATTTACGGTTGAAGCTGCTTGAGCGTTTAAACAACCACATGACGAAGCATCGGTTGTTTCCGCTATACTGCTGATACCTGTTCGCAAAACCCCTGGCGGATTGCCGGTGTGAATTACGGCTCTCAAGGAGGTCATAATGTCCCGAAGACTGTCTCTGCTGTTAACTGCTATCCGTTCTATTCGTACCGCTACAAATCTTTCCGTACGTCTCGCTGTGCACCGGTTTTTGCTGGCTACGCTGGTGTTTGGTCTCGTCGGTAGCTATTCAAACACCTACGCTGACAGTACAGATAATGACGGCATCTTCCTGGTTGCCACAGAACAATTACAAGGCAGTAGTTTTGAACAAGCCGTTATCCTGTTAACCCATTACAGTGACCGCGGTGCCACCGGGCTCACCATTAATCGACCCACCCGCATTTCCTTAAAACAAGCCTTTCCCAGAATTCAACAATTGCGGCAGCGAACCGAGCGCCTTTATCTGGGTGGGCCTGTCAGTACCAGCGCCATCTTTGTATTACTGCGCACCTTGCAGCCCAACAACACCATGCACCGCATTGCGGGTGACATTTATTTTTCTACCGGGGAAAATGCCTTTTCGCGGCCACAGAAATCTGCAGCACTTATTGCAAGGCGAACCTATGCGGGCTATGTCGGCTGGACCCCCGGGCAACTGCAAAATGAAATCAGCCGTGGCGACTGGCTCATGGTACATACCCATCCGGCTATTATTTTCGAAGAAAACACCGAGAGCCTTTGGCACCGACTGACCAAACGTTGGAAAGGAAAATGGATTTAAGCAGGGCTCACAGCAATGCATGATGTGCTGTGTGATATTTACGATATCCCTGAAGGAAAAAGCAAAAGTTTTGCTCTAATGCAAAACGGTGATGCGCTGGATGTTTTTGTGGTGCACTTTCGCGGACAATTTTACGCCTACGAAAATCACTGTCCTCACACCGGTATTAATCTCAACTGGCAGCCAGACCAGTTTCTCGACATCACTGAGCAACGCATTCAATGCGCCACTCACGGCGCACTTTTTCGCATCGACGATGGTCTGTGTGAATGGGGCCCCTGCATTGGGAAAAATCTGCGGCCGTTGCTTATTGAAGAATGCGGTGAAAAACTTATTCTAGGGAACCTCTGATCAATTCTGGGACAACGAGATTGCAAGCTGAAATATTCCAGATCAAGGCGCGGATCGCAGATAATAGCTAACCTATTGGCAAGATTCGTAACGCCGAGCTGGGATATTTCAGTCGCAAGGTCATGTTCCATGAATTGATCAGAGGCTCCCTTGCACACAAGTCCATCTCGTAAGATTATTCTCTGCAGGTCGGTGCCGCAGGTACTGCGGGAGTGCTGCCCAGCAAACTCCATTTTTTACTTTCAGTGACATCAAACACGTAAGCCGCCTTGCGCGCCTTGGGATACGTGCGCTGCTTCACGCTGAATTCATTACTCACCGGTTCACATTTAATCGTCAGCGATATTTTCCCCGCGCTTAATTCTGTTAACCGGTTCGATCCTTTAATTCGACCACATTCGATGGTTTTGGACGAGCCTGTGCGCTGTGTCGCCAGCGCGGGCACCACGCGATCCCGTTGTGGTTCACCACGAAAGATAATCCCTTCCGGCTGATTTTCAAACACGATTAACGATCCACATTCCGTGCGCAAATGCGCCATGTCTGCCTTTTCATCACCGATGAGGGGTTCAGTTTTACTCCAGTACAGCAACATTTGTCTTTGTTTACCTGCGGAGTCCTCGGCTTTTATCGAACCTTGATAGACATAACTGGTGCAACCATTAAGCGCAGCAACCACCACAAACAGAGCCGCCAACATACGAATATTCTTCATTGCCTCTACCCCCCTAATTGCTGGCTGCACTAATTAGTAATCATATCCACGATACCATCGCCCACCATAGGATTGTCCCAATAGGCGACGTGCGCTAGCACCCAATGCTTGCCCGTATCTACCACCCGATCCCGAATCACCCAGCCTTGATCCGGTGATGACGATTGATAATGCTCTGCTATTTCAAACCCACGCTGTTGGGCGCCGAAGATCTTTCCGGAGACCACCGGGTCTGTGCGATCCCAATAATTCAGCCAGCGAAACCATTTATCACCTGCGCCCAGGTTCGTTACCTTGTCACGTTGCGCAGACTGGAACATCTCCAAACCAATCGGCGAACCCATGGTGACCAATCCCTGCACTGGCCAGGTACGGCGTGAATTGCGATCAAAAAATTCGCGCTCTTTCATCAACTGGTTCACCACGTCAAACGCATAAATGGTGCCCAGGCTGTGGGCAACGAGATAACAGGGGTTACCTGCTTCGTAAATATCCATGATCGACTCACGCAAGCTATCGCGAATTTCTTTTGCGGTACTGGTATCGAGATATGCCGTCACCACATCGCCCACCAGATCCAACGCCTGCTGTGCGAGATAACCACCCGCAGGTGTACCCACAATCAGCCCTACCAGTTTTTGGTACAAGGCCTGAGCCTCATCGTTGATATCCTCGTAACGAAACATTTCGGTTTGATACTGCAGGGGAATACCGCCCAGACGACTGTCAATGAGCGCACGAATCTGTTCCTGCTGTTGCTGATCGCTATTATCGCCCGTTTGCACGCCATGCACCGTCAGCACCGTTCGGGGGTTTTTCGGGTCTACACTCATTGTTGTCTCCCTTCCATTTTTATGCGCTTGATACTAGCATCTCTTTACTTGTACGAAACCCGCATTAATACCTATTTGTTTGTGCTTGGCTGCACGACCATTTTTATCAACACACAAAAGGCATTTTATGGATATTCTGCATCGTGCTGATTTAACTGAGGGTGGTTTCGCCGGCTTAAAAGAACACCGACTGATCAAGGATGCAGCAGCCTTCGGCCCCGCTGCCAACAGTGATGGTAGCTGGCCCGGTCTGGGTCGGTGCGTTTACCTTGCCGACGCCCATTTCATGCCTCACGGTGATACCCGCATGCACAATCATCTTGAAATAGACGTTATCTCGGTGATGGTGGAGGGCAACATTGCTCATCAGGGCTCCATGGGGCACGGCCAGGACTTACACCGCGATGACGTGCAGGTGCAACGCGCCGGTGGCGAAGGCTTTTCCCACAATGAAGTGAATCCCGACGATCATGAAAACCGTATGATCCAATTATGGGCGTTCCCGGAGGAAAGTGGCCAGGCGGCCAGCTATAAGGTTTACCCAATGAAGACGGGGGAGATCATGCGTATCTATGGTGGTGATGACAGTAACGATTTTCCAGCGCACACACAGATTGATCTAGCGCAACTGGAGCCTGGGCAAGCTATGGATGTGCCGTCGGACTTTATGGCCTACTTGACCCGTGGTACGGGTATGGCCAATGGGGAATCGATCCGGGAGGGTGATTTGTTACGCGGCGACAGTCTGACCTTCGAGGCCAGTGAACCCGTTCAACTTATTGTGATTCACACCACTGATCGGAAGCAATAAAGTCTGTAGAAAAGAATTCTAGTATTCACCACCTATATGGCTGCGTTGCAGCGTTAGCGGACCTTGAAGTTTTGTAGCCATAATTGAGCTATTTATTCAAAAGCAG
>CAZXZI010000153.1:0-6134 GCA_964645165.1 uncultured Ectothiorhodospiraceae bacterium | reverse complement strand
GCCATTATTCAAACGTCACTGACGGAACCCTTTCTGATTATGGCAAGGGATTCGCACACCTATGATGCGATTCCAGAAAGCGTGATTGTGGTCGATAAAAAAGGGATTATTCGCACAGCAAATAAAGCGGCTTGTGTTGTTACCGGCATGTTGGAGCATAAATTAATTGGCCATCATTGCCATAGTATTTTTCACGCTAATCAGATTGCAGTTAAGGATTGTCCAATATGCCAGCTTATTTCTAACTCGGAATCAATTGCATCATTTGAATATAAAATGGCTGATGAAAATAGCTGGTCAGAAGTAGCGCTGTCACCGATTAACTCATCCAGCGGATTACAGGGAATGGTACATGTCAGCCGTGATATTACTGATCGGAAATTGGTAGAAAATGAGCTCAAGGAGCATCGTGAAAACCTAGAAGAACTCATTGCAGAACGCACCCTTAAGCTTGAGCATGCTAATAAAGAATTAGCGTCCTTTTCATACTCAGCATCTCATGATTTACGGGCACCTTTACGAGGGATTGATGGTTTTTCGCTTGCTTTGTTAGAAGACTACTCCGATAAGTTAGATGATGTCGCGAAGGATTATCTTCGGCGAATCAGAAGCGGTAGTCAACGCATGTCACAGTTGATTGATGATATGTTGATTTTGTCACGTATTACACGAAAAGACGTTTCTGAAAGAATGGTCGACTTGAGCAAGATGGTGGATGAAGTTGCTGCTGAATTACAAGAAAGCCCTGAGAAAAGTCGAGCTCCCGTAGAGATGGTCATTGCTGAAAAGCTGAAGATTTTCAGTGACCCAGCCTTGTTGCGTATTCTGTTAACAAACTTGATCGACAATGCTTTCAAATATAGTTCAAAGGAAGATCATCCTCATGTTGAATTCGGGAGCGAGATGAAAGAGGGTAAAACAGTGTACTTCATTAGTGATAATGGCGTGGGATTTGATATGCAAAATGAAAAAAAAGTGTTTGAGCCTTTTCAACGATTACATAAAGAAAATGAGTTTCCGGGTACCGGGATCGGGCTCGCAACAGTACAACGAATTATTAATCGTCTTGGTGGTTCTTTGTGGGTAGAGTCCAAAATTGGTGCGGGAACGACATTCTATTTCTCATTTGTCTAAATACGCTCGCTTTGCTGAAAAGTATGTTTAGACAAAAATCAAAAGGACTAAACTACATGAATTATCGGAGTATTCACTTGCTTGCAGCTTTATTGATTGCAGGTGGCACATCATTGGCCTGTGCCCAGGAACAGCCAGTCACCGTTAACATCAAACGCATGTCGCTGGACACCGCGCTCACCGCTGCGCGGGCAAGTATCGCTCAATGCCGAAAAGAAGGTGTGCAAGTCACGGTGACAATCATCGATCGTGGCGGTCACCCACAGGTGGTGTTGCGCGACGTGTTGGCGATGGACGTGTCCCTTTCTATCAGCCGCGACAAGGCCTATACCGCCATGTCTTTCAATTTGCCCACGGGTAATCTGGAAAGTCGCTTTAAGGGTAACTAAGGTGTGCCCAAAACCAAGGGTCTGTTGATTGCCCGTGGTGGCCTGCCTATAAATATTGGCGGTGCTATTTACGGGGGTATCGGCGTTTCTGGCGCACCATCGGGGGAGACCGATGAAAAATGTGCGCAGGCGGGACTGGATGCGATCAACGATGACCTGGAGATGGGAGCCGAGTAAATTTAAACCTCGTCACTCCGGCGCAGGCCGGAGTCCAGGAACCATCTTCGGCTACTAGATTCTGGCCTCGGTTTTGGCATCCTGCGTCGCTCTACCGCCTACATCCCTGTGGTCGTAAGCGGGAGTGAGGGAATTATTAAGATCGCTGGTTCCCAAAAAAGTGTCCCAGCCGCCGCAGTCCCAGCGACCCATCTGGTAGAATGCCCCGATGGACGTGTCCCACATTATTGATGATCTCAACGAGGCGCAGCGCGAAGCGGTCTGCGCCCCGCCGGAAAACGTGCTGGTGCTGGCTGGCGCCGGCAGTGGCAAGACCCGGGTGCTGGTGCATCGCATCGCCTGGCTGATCGCCACCGAGGGGCTGTCACCCTACGGCATTCTCGCCGTCACCTTCACCAACAAGGCTGCCGCCGAAATGCGTGGCCGCATTGAAGAATTACTCAAGCAGCCTGTCGGCGGTATGTGGGTGGGTACCTTTCATTCGCTGGCTCATCGCCTGCTGCGCACCCACTGGAAGGACGCCGGCCTGCCGCAGACTTTTCAGATCCTCGATAGCGAAGATCAGCAGCGCGCCATCAAGCGGGTGATCCGCAGTCTCGACCTGGACGATACTCAGTGGCCAGCAAAGCAGTCGCAGTGGTTCATCAATGCGCGGAAAGACGAGGGTCAGCGCCCCGAGCACATTGAGCACTTTGGAGACCCCCACCAAAAAACGATGATCCGCATCTATCAGGCCTACGAGGAAATGTGCCAACGCTCCGGGCTGGTGGACTTTGCCGAGCTGCTGCTGCGCGCCCACGAGCTGTGGCTGAAGAATCCGCACGTGCTGGCGCATTATCAGGGGCGCTTCAAACATATTCTGGTGGATGAATTTCAGGACACCAACTCCATTCAATACGCCTGGGTGCGCATTCTCGCGGGCAAACAATCGCGCGTGTTTGCGGTGGGCGATGACGACCAGTCCATCTACGGCTGGCGCGGCGCGAAGATCGAAAACATCCAGCAGTATACCCGCGACTTCCCCGGCACCCGCACGGTGAAACTGGAACAGAATTACCGCTCCACCGCGAATATTCTCAACGCCGCCAATGCATTGATCGCCAATAACGACGATCGCCTCGGTAAAAACCTGTGGACCGCCGACGAAGACGGCGATGCCATCCAGCTTTATTCCGCCTTTAACGAACGCGACGAGGCCCGCTTTATCGCCGAGCAAATTCAAGACTGGGTAGACGACGGCAATCCCTACAAAGACAACGCCATTCTATATCGCTCCAACGCGCAATCACGCGTCATTGAAGAGGCGCTGATCCAGGCGGGTATTCCCTACCGCGTCTACGGTGGCATGCGCTTTTTTGAGCGCGCAGAAATTAAAGATGCCCTTGCCTATTTACGGCTTATCGCGAACCGCCACGACGATGCGGCGTTTGAACGCGTGGTTAACACACCGACGCGCGGTATCGGCGACAAAACCGTGAGTGCCGCACGTGACTATGCGCGCGAGCACAGCGTCGCTTTGTGGCATGCCGCCGAAGCAGTGGTGGAACAAAAACTATTGCCTGCGCGTGCAACAACAGCACTGGGTAACTTTCTCGAACTGATCACTCGCCTATCCAGTGACACCGACGGCATGGATTTGTTTGAGCAAATGGAGCACTGCCTGCATCACAGTAATTTGCTGGATCACTACAAAAAAGACCGCGGTGAAAAGGGCCAGGCACGGGTAGAAAATCTGGAAGAACTGGTTAACGCTGCTAAATATTTCGAGCAGGAAGAAACACCGGAAGACGAAGAAGAAATGGATGAGTTGTCGGCGTTCCTCTCTCATGCGGCGTTAGAGGCGGGTGACAATCAGACCGATGGATCGCAGGACGGCGCGCAACTAATGACCCTGCACTCCGCCAAAGGCCTCGAATTCCCGCAGGTGTTTTTGGCCGGCGTCGAAGAAGGCTTGTTCCCGCATCAGATGTCATTGGACGAACCGGGTCGACTCGCCGAAGAGCGCCGACTTTGTTACGTGGGCATTACCCGTGCCCGGCAACGCCTGTTTATGACTCATGCGGAAACTCGCCGACTGTACGGCAACGAAACTTACCCGCACCGCTCACGTTTTATCAG
Organism: uncultured Ectothiorhodospiraceae bacterium; assembly: GCA_964645165.1. Taxonomy (GTDB): domain Bacteria; phylum Pseudomonadota; class Gammaproteobacteria; order SZUA-152; family SZUA-152; genus SZUA-152. Next base: position 2,316 of record CAZXZI010000153.1, on the reverse strand, counting down.
TGAGATTCCCGCCGAGCTCATGGAAGAAGTACGCATGGGCGGCAGTGTTAGTTATGCGGCTACGAGCACGCCTCGTTTTTCTTCTGTGGAGGAAGGCTCGGTGGATGGTGTGAAACTAGGTCAACGGGTAATTCACACCAAGTTTGGTAACGGCATCGTGTTGAATACCGAAGGACAAGGCGCGCAGGAGCGTGTGCAGGTCAATTTCGAAAGGCACGGCAGCAAGTGGCTGATGATGGAATACGCCAATCTGCAAGCGGTCTAACGACTAATGTCCGATGCGTACAACAACTGGCACAATAACAGGAGTGGATCTCATGGATAACAATGCCAGCTTTAACGAAAGATGTTACGCACTATTGAAACTCATTCCCGAAGGGAAAGTGACAACCTATAAAGAAATGGCCCATGCCTTAAACACCAAGGCATGGCGCGCGGTAGGCAGCGCCATGGCAAAGAATGAAAAATTAATTGAAATCCCCTGCCATCGGGTAGTGCGCAGTAGTGGCACTGTCGGAGAATACGCATTGGGGTCAGCCAAAAAAACTGAATTGTTAATGGATGAAGGTCTAATGGTTATCAATGGTAAAGTACAAAATCTTGCCAAGGTTATTCACAAATTTAGCGCTTAAACCAAAAAAAGGAATGCCAATGCGCACGTTTTATCTTGCTCGATTCAATAAACCATTCGTCTACGGGGCTGTGTGCCTGCTAGTGGGGCTTGTGCTCAGTGCCTGCAATCAGTCACAGCAGACGACTAGCAGCGCGACTACTAGTGACACTGCGCCGGTAGCCGAGCAAACCTACAACTGGAAATTAGTGACCACCTGGCCGCCCAACTTTCCGATTTTTCAGGAAGGTGTGGAGCGATTTGCGCAAGATGTGAAAACGCTGAGTAACGGCAGACTGAATATTAAAGTTTATGCCGGTGGCGAGCTGGTGCCACCGTTGCAGGCCTTTGATGCGGTGTCTCAAGGCACGGTGGAGATGAGCCACGGTGCCGCCTACTACTGGGCGGGCAAGATTCCCGCCGCACAGTTTTTCACCGCCGTGCCCTTCGGCATGAATGCCCAGGGGATGAATTCCTGGCTGTACGCGGGTGGCGGGCTGGAACTCTGGCGTGACCTGTACAAGCCCTACAACCTGGTGCCCTTCCCCATGGGCAACACTGGCGTGCAAATGGGCGGCTGGTTCAATAAAAAAATCGACTCCATTGCGGATTTGAAAGGCCTGAAGATGCGCATTCCCGGCCTCGGCGGTAAAGTCTTCGCCAAGGCGGGTGGTACCCCGGTGCTGATGGCCGGCGGCGAGATCTACACCGCGCTGGATCGCGGAACCATCGACGCCACCGAGTGGGTCGGCCCATTTCATGACGAGCGCCTTGGCCTGTATCGCGCCGCCAAGTATTACTACTACCCTGGCTGGCACGAGCCCGGCCCGGTGCTGGAACTGAACGTCAATGCCAAGGCCTGGGCCAGCCTCACGCCGGATCTGCAAAAGGCCATTGAGACCGCGGCAGCGGCCTCCAATGTGTGGATGCTGGCGCAGTTTGAGGCAAAAAACCTGGAGGCCCTTGCAAAACTCAAAAACGAACACCACGTACAGGTCTATGAATTTCCGGACGAGGTGCTTGGTAAGCTACACAAACTGTCCAAGGTAGTGCTGGAAGAAGAGGCGGTAAAAGATGCCGACTTCAAACGTATCTATCAGGCGTACCAGACTTTCGCGGACAATAATGACAGCTGGAATGAATTATCCGAAGCCGCCTACGCCAAGGCTCGCAAACAATAAACGGCACAGCACTTACGCTGGCCAACGAACTAATTTAATCAATGTGTTTAAAAGAGGACTCCCATGACCATTGCAGAAAATAAAGTCGTGACGCTGAATTACACCCTTACCGACGACGAAGGTACGGTGCTGGATAAATCTGATGACGGCAGTTTTTTATACCTGCACGGCGCCAGCAATATTATTCCCGGCCTGGAAAATGCGCTGGCTGGAAAAACCTCGGGCGATGCTTTGAAAGTCACCGTGTCCCCGGAAGAGGGTTACGGCGTGCGTGAAGATGCACGTAAAGAAGAAGTGCCACGGGAAATGTTTCCGACAGACACCGAGATCGAAGCCGGCATGCAGTTTCACGCCGAAGGTCCGGAAGGTCAGATGATTACCGTTACGGTTATTGAAGTGAGTGATGAGACCGTTACCGTCGACGGCAATCACCCGCTGGCGGGTGTGCAACTGAATTTTGATGTGAACGTGGTGGAAGTGCGTGATGCTTCAGCTGAAGAGCTGGAACATGGCCATGCCCATGGG
>CAZXZI010000152.1:0-6176 GCA_964645165.1 uncultured Ectothiorhodospiraceae bacterium | reverse complement strand
CGGTGAGCATGATCACCGGGATGTTCGATGTCACGCGCAGGTTGCGGCACAGGGTCAGGCCGTCTTCACCGGGCAGCATGAGATCGAGGATGATGAGGCTGTAATGGCCGTCTGCCAGGGCTTGCTGCATGGCTTTGCCATCCGCCACGGCGCTGGCCCGATAACCCTGGCTGCTCCGGTAGTCGCTCAGCAGTGTGCGGATTTCTCGGTCGTCATCGACGATGAGGATGTGTTCGCCGTGTTGTATGGGTGATTGCATGGGTGATTGCATGGGTGATTGCATGGGTGATTTATACCAGCTACTTGAGGGCCGCGGCGAGAAAAAGTGTAACACGGTGCAACGCGGTGGCGGCCTGTTACACAAGGTTACAAATCTTGTTGGTGCAGACATCAATACGCAGAGCAGATGGGCTTAAATAGTGTCGTAGTTTGTACGAAGTTTAATGAAGCAGTTCAACAAACCTCCAAAGGAGACAAACCGATGAAAACCTCACACAAAATTGCACTCGGCACCATCGCCGGACTCAGCATTACCATTGGCACCGTTGCATTGGCGCACGACCATGAAGGCATGATGAAGCATGGCCCTGGCGGCATGATGGGTTCTGGAATGATGGGCTCTGGAATGATGATGGGTCCTGGCATGAGAGGACAGTTCCAAAATGGTGGCCCCGAAGCACGCCTCGAGACGCTAAAGTCCGAGCTTAATCTTTCCTCGGCACAGGAGCCCGCATGGACGGCCTTTGAGTCTACCGTGCAGGCGCAGATGGCTGGGCATCAAGCCGGGCACGACATGGCGGAAGGCAGTGATCCGATGCAGTCGCGCATTGCCCGCATGGAGCAAATGCTTGGCGGCATGAAAGAAGTTCAGAAGGCGCGCAATGATCTGTATCAGGTGTTAACACCTGAGCAACAGAAAGTGCTTGATGAGCACGGACCACACAGTCGTCACAATGGGCCGCATGGTCGGCATGGCTGAGAAATGCGGGAGCATCGAGGGCGGTGCTCCCGTTAGCGTTTTAGTCCGTGAAGCACTGCCGCCCCGTTAACTTAATAAACATCGTTACTTATCTGCCGGTGTGAATAACAAGGGCATTTCCTGAGAAAGATTATTTGAGGCAGGCGGCTTTAAGTTAGAGCTAAGATTAAAAAAGCCGTCATGCCGGCGAAGGCCGGTATCCAGTGAGTTATTACCGTGTGACTATCAAGATAGGAGCACCTGGATTATTCGCTACGCTCACCCTTCGGGCCGCCTTTGGCGTTCAAAGCGCTACGCGGGGCAGGCTCTGACGGAATTATAGTTAACGAGACAATGATGTCCGTGAATATTTTCTTCTGGTAAGCGTTTCACGAACCCAACTATCACCTCAACCATCACCACAACAAACATCACCACCACTTAAAAAGGAATGACCATCATGAAACGAATTGCTGCACTTCTCGCCATTTCAGCCGCTACACTCGCGGTACCGGTTTACGCGGCCGAGCATAATCATGAACATCATCAAGCCATGTCGGGCGCAAGCTCCAGCAACACCCCGCTCACTGCGCCTGGCAACGACGCCTTTGCGGCGATACAGGAGGCCGTTGGCCAACTACTCGCCGATCCAAATACAGACTGGAGCCGCGTCAACCTTGAGGGGCTACGGCAGCACCTGCGTGACATGCAGAACTTTACCTTTAACGTTGAAGTCACGGCGCAAAAACCCATCGACGGTGGTGTCGAATTTACCGTAAAACCCACCACGCCCGGTGCGGCCGCTTCGTTGGGTCGCCTGTTCAGTGCACACCCGATGATTCTAAAACAGGAATCCGGCTGGGATATGAAAACAAAGAAAAATGCGGATGGCAGTACTACCGCGCGCGTCACCAGTGCGAAGGCCGAAGACGCGGTAAAAATTCGCGGCCTTGGCTACATTGGTCTCATTGCCTATGGCAAACATCATCAGTTACATCACTGGTTAATGGCGACGGGCAATAATCCACACAAGCATTGATGTATCAGTGTAGGCCGGGTCGTTAAACCCGGCCATTCCTTTTAACAAAATTACAGCGACTGAATAGCTAGTGTTGTAAACCTAAACGCTGGCTACTTTGTTTCTACAATAGGGCTCTTTCGGTAAGGATAGTTTTTTAATCGGGTGTCGGCACGAGCAAAGGGTTTAGTAAACGTTTTTTCCTTATCAACCCACTCATCCCATTTGAAATTTTTAATAATCTTTGCTTGATAGCTATCATGAAGCGGGTGATTCAGTACATCGTTGACATGTTTCCATTGGTAGAAACGTAAAAGATCGACCTGATAGGGTGTTGGGTGCCCTTTTGAATTTTTGACCTCTGTCTTGAGGTCAATGACCTCTTGCATGTTGAACTTGGGCGTCCATTTTATTTTTTTTGGAAGGACAACGGGTTCTCCCGGAATATTATTGATCCCCTTTTTCCAGGTTGCCAGGACAGCAACTTTGGTATCTTCGCGATATAAAAGAATCGCGTGGTTGTAATCCTTGTTTTTGAAATAACCAAGATTCCCATATTGAAAGCGCGCCCCTGTCAGAAATGAGACGGCGTCTGACCAGCATGGCCCTGTTCCCGAGATGCCTCTTAGGATGCTCCTGTCGATAATGCCGTCAGGGAAAAGTATCTCGAAGGCGATTTTCATATTATTGGCTGCGTGCGTTGTTCCCTCACAGTCATGGCCGTGCCATTTAATCATGTCCTTTATAGTTACGGCATACGTGCGTTGATAATATCGCCCCTGAGTTCCCTTGGTTGCGAGAATTTCAAAAACGGGGGCATACGGCATGGCGACCATAGGTGCATACCAAATGGGTTCAAGATCTGGCTGAGTTGTACCCGTTTCTATAAAGATATTGACGCCTTGTTTATAGGCGGGTTCTTGTGCCTGTGATGACAAGCTGATGAAAGTTAATAATAACGCTGTTAGATAAAGTGATTTCCTGTTCATCTCTATTTATCCTTTTCAGTGAATTGAACTACGTGATTATCCTGTTGTTTGTTTCTACCCTCACCAAACGAACTCCTGATTAATCTTTGGCTGGGGTATTTTTCCTCCATTACTGTCTCGTTAACTTGAATTTTGCTCTACCGCAATGGCAACACACTTGGGTTGTAGAGTAGTCATCAGTAGTATTGGAAACCACTGCTGTCCCACTAACTTGCCTTTTGTTTTGACGCAGCTATTGAAGTGCTTGGCAAACAGCCAGCATGAGGGAATTGGAGACATGTATATCGCCTGTCTTTTTCCGTCATTCCGGCGAAGGCCGGAATCTTGTGGTTTCAGCAACTTACTGGATCCCGGCCTTCGCCGGGATGACGAATCTGGGGTTAATGGGACAACAGTGATTGGAAGCATAAACATAGGCAACCTCTTTCCGTCAGAGCCTGCTCCGGGTAGCGTCTTGGATATGATGGCTCAGGAGTTACCGGGACAGTACTGATAAGCCTTACAAAAGCTCACTTGTTTTACAGCTGTCTGTTATCGCTTCGAACTGTAGAGTGGTGTGATTAATCTCATATTTATCATGCAACAATTTTTCAAGCTGTTCTCTCAGTAATGAAACCTTGCTCAACAACTGATCTTCAACAGTGATATGTCCTTCAAAGTGAATATCAGATTCTGATACTGGCCATAAATGCATGTGGTGTACATCGTTGATGCCTGCTTGCTCTCTAATTGTTTTCCTTACCTCCTCCAGGTTTAATTCTGAGGGTGTCGCCAGCATAAAAATATTCAGCGTATGCCAGAGTATTTGCATACTTTCTTTTAATACGTAAAGGCCGATTAATACGGTGAGCAACGGGTCGATCCAGTACACATTAAAAAACATGATCGCCAGACCGCCGAGTATTACACCAACGCTGGAGATAGCATCAGAGAAAAGATGTAAATAAGCAGCACGCAGATTCATGCTTTCTTTGGAGCCGCGGTGCAATAACCATGTACCAATAATATTGGCAACAAGGCCGACCGATGCAACGATGGTCATGATGTCGCCGGCGATTGGCTCCGGGTTAATATAATGATCCCACGCTTCAACAAATAGGTAGATACTGATTGCCACTAATGCACCTGCGTTGACGACGGCTGCCAACACTTCTGCGCGCTTCAAACCAAAGGTATAACGATCACTACGCGGACGTGTACAAAGTTTAATGGCAATCCAGGCAATGATAACGGCGATTCCATCACTGAAGTTATGCAGGGCATCCGACAGCAGTGAAAGACTGCCCGATATTACGCCACCGATGACTTCCGTTATGGTGATAATAAAGTTAAGCGCAACGACCATGGCCAGACGTTTGCCGGATTCAGGTGCCGAATGAGAATGGTCGCTTGACATGAGTGGTATGTATTTTCAATTTTCGTGAATGAAGTTTCTATTGCAAAGCATCAAAAGCCCTGCCCTCACCGGCTTCTTCATGTAACTCGCCATCACGTATACGGTAGAGGCGCCTGAACACGGGAATAATATTTTCGTCGTGGGTTACGATGATGATCGCGGTCTTTGATTTTTCTGCCATCTCATGCAGCAGCTGCATGACGGACATTGCCCGGTGGCTGTCCAACGGCGCAGTCGGTTCATCGGCCAGAATAATGGGTGGCCGGTTTGCCAGGGCACGGGCAATGGCAACACGTTGTTGTTCGCCGCCAGACAGTTGTTCTATGCGTGCGCTACCACGCTCTGTAATATCCAGAATGTCGAGCAACTCAGCGGCTCGGCTGTAGGCCTGTTTATTAGTCTGTCCCTGGAGCATCGGTAAAATAGCAATATTCTCGGTGGCATCCATAAAGGGTATCAGATAAGGCCGTTGAAAAATAAAACCAATACGGTCACGTCGCAATGCGCGCCGGTCACTGTATTGCCAGCCGTTCTCAAACAGCACATCACCGCCTAAAGTAATGCGGCCACCACTGGGATCAATAATAGCGCCGAGGCATTGCAGCAAAGTGGTCTTACCCGAACCGCTGGGTCCAAGCAAACCCACAACCTCACCGGGCTGAACAGTCATCGAGGCGTTTTTTAATGCCTGTACCTCAGAGCTACCGCTGCCATAGGTTTTGCTCAGATTTTCCACCCGTATGGCCGGCTTCATCGTGTCTTCGCTGATGTGAGTCTTTGTCATTTGATCAGCCACCTATGGCAGAACCGGGCGGGATACGTAATGCAGCGCGAATACCTGCGATGCTGGCGAGCACACAAATAATCATAGTGATCAGCAATGCACGCAGGGTATCTTCCGGCAGTAACACGATATGTTTCGGAAATAAGGGCGCCCAGTAAGTTACAGCCAGTTTACCGGTGAGAAAGCCAATCAAACCAAGACCAATGGCCTCCAGCAAAATCATCCGTGAGATCAGCCCGTTGCGGGTACCGATAAGTTTCAATACCGCAATCTCTTTGAGTTTGGTTTGTGTCATGGAATAAATCGTCAGGGCAACGATGGCCGCGCTGACAATGGTTAGAATCACCAGAAACAGGCCAATCTGCTTTGAGGCCATGGCAATCAACTGACCGATAAGAATATCTTCCATCTCATCTTTGGGATAGGCCGTGAGGCGCAACCATCTTTCGATATCGTCAGCCACGCGTCTGGGATTCGCGCCGGGGAGTAACTGAACCAGCACGGTATTGACACGGTGGTTAGAAAACAATTGCTGCTCTACCGCATCCAGCAGCGCGGGTTTACCGGGCGGGTTGAGTTGGGGATTTTCTTTCAGTTGAGCGCGATCACGAAACAGCGCATCGTTATCCTTGAGAAACTGAATTTCCTGCGCGTCTTTTAACGGTAAAAAAAGTATTGGGTCGCCGGAAGGGGAACGCATGCCCTGAGTCAACCCGACCACCTCATAATCATGGCGATGAATCGGAATACGATCACCAATCTCAAACCCACTGCGCTCATCGGCAACCAGTTCATAGTGTGAACGCATAACGGGTCGGCCTGCCGTTAGGTGAAATGGATTCTGCCGTGTGTCAATGCCTTCAAGCATAACCCTTACGCTGTGAGAACCTTGTCCAACCTCCAGAGTTAGATAGGCGACATTGGTGGTCTGTGTGACGCCCTCCACAGAAAGGATGCCGCGATAGATGTTATCGGGTAGTGATGATGGTTCGGCAAAAGGCCCCAGGGTATTTTGCTGAACCACCCAGATA
>CAZXZI010000151.1:0-6177 GCA_964645165.1 uncultured Ectothiorhodospiraceae bacterium | reverse complement strand
CCTCGTCTTTGGGGGTGACCAGTACGTCGTAGGTTTCGCCGGGGCCGCAGCGGAACTCATCCACGGTGACCGGTTCCACGTCCCGGCCATCCACGTGCACCACGGTCATTTTCAGCCCTGGGATGCGCACATCGAAAAAGGTCTGCGTACCGCTGCTGATAAATCGCAGCCGCACGCGCTCGCCAGGCTTGAACAGCCCCGTCCAGTTGCCGCGTGGGGTCGTGCCGTTCATCAGGTAGGTGTAGGTATAGGCCGAAATGTCGGCCAGATCCACGGGGCTCATGCGCATCTGGTTCCACATTTTGCGTTTGCTCATTGCCGCGCTCAGGCCCATTACCGAGACATCATGGAAAAAATCCTTCGCCGTCGGTTCACTGAAGTTGTAATAGTCACTTTGTTTTTTCAGCTTGGCATAGACATCCGTCGGAGCTTCATCGGTCCAGTCGGAAAGTTGCACCACCAGGTCACGGTCGGCACGAATATGTTCGCCACCGCGTGGCTCGATGATAATCGCGCCGTACAGGCCGGTCTGTTCCTGAAATGCGGTGTGCGAGTGATACCAGAACGTGCCTGCCTGGTGGACGGTAAATTGGTAAGTGAAGGTCTCGCCGGCCGGAATGCCCTTGAAGGAAATGCCGGGAACGCCATCCATCTGGTAGGGCAGGATAATCCCGTGCCAGTGAATAGAGGCGGAGGTGTTCAATGTGTTGAGCACCCGAATGGTGATGGTGTCACCCTCGCGCCAGCGTAATATCGGTGCCGGGATGGAACCGTTAACCGTGGTGGCCATGCGCGGGCTACCGGTGTAATTGACCATGGTTTCGGCGATGGTGAGATCGAACTCCGTGCCGCTGAGCATGGGTGCCATGCCGGTGCGGGTGGCCGCTTTCACTTGCTCGGCCCAACTGGTGGTCGATAGCAGGGGAGATATGCCTGCCATCACGCCGCCGGCCGCAAGCCCCTGCATGAATTTACGACGCGAGGGGTCGATAGTGGTGGGTGAGGTTGAGGGGGTTCTTTTCATGGTCATGTTGCCTTTTGAGAAGATTGGTATTCCATTCGGTAGCGGTGATCGCGGTTTTCGCGTTGATTCGTGTTGGTTGAGTCTGGGCGCTACTATAGCGAAGCGCATCTGTCCTGTGCATGACCCGATCATTACAATTTTGTCATCATCGCGTCATGTTGCTGGCAGCCAGCAACGGTAAAGTAGAATGCAACGAAAGACGCTGGCCGACAGGCTGTGTCGAAAACCGCGCAACACCACAGGCAGCCAATGAAAATACTCATCGTCGAAGACGAAACCAAGATCGGTGACTACCTACGCCAGGGGTTGACCGAGGCAGGCTTCGTGACGGATCTTGCCCGCAATGGGCTGGACGGCCACCATCTCGCCATGACCGAAACTTACGACCTGGTTATTCTCGATGTGATGCTGCCGGATATCGATGGTTGGCGCATCCTGCAATCCCTGCATGATGTCGGTAAAAACATGCCCGTACTGTTCCTGACCGCGCGGGACAGCGTGGAAGATCGCGTCAAAGGCCTGGAACTGGGTGCCGACGATTATCTGGTTAAACCCTTCGCCTTTGCCGAGTTGCTGGCGCGGGTGCGTACGTTGTTGCGACGGGGTGTCACACCGGCGGCGGAAACCACGTTAAAGGTCGCCGATCTGGAACTGGATCTGGTGCGTCGCCGGGTGAGTCGGGGCGGTAGCAGTATTCAGCTCACCGCCAAGGAATTTTCCCTGCTGGAGTTGCTGATGCGCCACCAGGGTGAAGTGCTGCCGCGCTCGTTGATTGCCTCCCAGGTGTGGGATATGAATTTTGACAGCGACACCAATGTCATCGACGTTGCTATTCGCCGGGTGCGGAAAAAAATTGAAGATAATTTTGAGCACAAACTGATTCACACCGTGCGGGGCATGGGTTACATGCTGGACGCATTGAGCGAAGAGTAACGCTGCCGATGCCACGCCCCGTTTCACTGACCCTGCGCCTGACTTTGTTGTTTGGCATTGCCGCGACCCTGGTTTTCGCCGGCTTTGGCTGGGTGATTGAACGCTCCATCAACAACCATTTTCGTGCCGAAGACGAGGCCGAGCTCAACGCCATTGCCAGCAGCGTATCGCAGACCCTTTCCGTGCGAGGGGCTCTGGACGTACCCACCGCGCTCAAACAGCGTTTCAACGACATTCTCGTGGGGCATCACATGGCTGTGTTGTTTGTCACCGATGAACATGGCCACAGCGTTTACGCCAGCCCCGGTGAGCATGATTTATCCGCCATTGAGCGCGTCACGTTTGACAAGCCGGGCTCCACGGTTCATCGAATTTGGCATGGCGCCAATCACACCTACCGGGTGCTGACCCGGCAGCTGGGTGGGGCGACCCAGGCGGACAGCATGTACATCATGTCCGTGGCGGTGACCATCGACAGCCACTTGCATTTTATCGCCCATTTTCGCCGCACCCTGTGGCTGATGATCGCCAGCGGCATTGCCTTGATGGGCGTGATGGGCTGGATCGCCGTGCGCCGGGGACACGCCCCGTTGCGCAGTATCGTGGCGCAAATCCGGCGTATCAGCGCCAATGAATTAGATACCCGCCTGTCCCCGGAATCGGTGCCCCGGGAGCTCAACGATCTTGCGCTGTCCTTTAACGACATGCTGGAGCGGATGGAAACCGCCTTTCAACAATTGTCGAATTTTTCGGCGGACATCGCCCACGAACTGCGCACCCCGGTCACCAGCCTGTTAACCCAGAGCCAAGTGGCCTTGTCCCAATCGCGCAGCATCGATGAATACCGAGAAATCCTTTACTCCAATATTGAAGAATACGAACGCCTGGCGCAGATGATTAGTGACATGCTACTGCTGGCCAAAACGGACAACGGCCAATACCCCTTAGACCGGATCGACATCGATTTCGCCCAGGAAGTGCGCGAGCTGTTTGAGTATTACGAGCCCTGGGCGGAAGAGCAGGGGGTGTCACTGATGCTGAAAGGTCACGCCAGCGCATCGGCTGATCGGGCCATGCTGCGGCGCGTGCTGAGCAACCTGCTGTCCAACGCGATCCGGCATACGCCGTCGGGTAAAACGGTCACTGTGCATCTGGAATCGTCGGCCGGGCAAACGGTGTCCATTAGTGTAGAAAACCCCGGGACGATGATTCCCGCTGAGCACATCCCCAGACTGTTCGACCGGTTTCACCGCGTGGATGCTTCGCGACAACGCAGTGGTGAAGGTGCCGGGCTGGGTCTGGCCATCAGCAAATCCATTATCGATATCCACGGCGGGAAAATAACCGCAAGCTCCACGCAACAGCGCACGCGGTTTGAAATCAATTTGCCTGCGCCATCCGCTTAAAAAATGGATGTTTCGAGTCTCGCTGTTTTTTTAAAGTCTTTAAATGGGGGATTTAAAATCCCACGCCTTTCGGTGGCAATGGTTGCTTTTACTCCCTTTTATGCTCCAGAGGGTACTCCCCCTGAGGGGAGAGGATTGGGGTGCCAAAAGTAGGCGCTCTTAGGCGACGACTGGATTCCCGTCTTCGCCGGAATGCCCAAAGCGCTACGCGGGGCAGGCTCTACCCAAAACGTTTCGCGGGGCAGATTGCGGTAATAATGGGGCCTAATTTGTAAAGCCGCCTAACGAGGAAGTTTTCACGTGTAACACCTGTGGTGAAAGTCGTTGTCGCTGTTGTGCTCTCGGTGCGGTGAAGCTATCGCGCATGAGAATCGGGCAAGTTGTGAGCCAGATGATGATGAATTCGTTAATGGAGTGGTGGGTTTTGTCTTGCGTTGGTTAACAAGGGTTATAAATTTTCAACGCGATCACCCCCGGCACGTTTTGCCGTGTACATGGCTACGTCCGCCCGTTTAACCAAAGCGGTGATGTCCTCGCCCGGCAGATGCTGCGCGATGCCGTAGCTGGCAGAGGGCAGCTGAACAGCTCCCAGCGTTTCATGCGCTAACAATTCACGCAGGTTTTCTGCCAGACGGTGTGCTTTGACCTGGTCGGTATTCGGGCAAATAATCATGAATTCCTCACCGCCCCAGCGGAATACGGCATCGGTCTTGCGCGCATTCTCAGTGAGCAGACGCGCGTATTTCACCAGGATGTCGTCGCCGGCGTCGTGACCATATTCATCATTCATCGCCTTGAATTTGTCGATGTCGAGAAAGATGATGGAGAACGGCGTGTCGTAGCGTTCCTGGTTGTTGATGGCGGCGGTGAGCAGTTCGAAAGCCTTGGCGCGATTGTAGACCTTGGTCAAGGGATCGGTCACAGATTTGGATTCCAGCTCGGCATGGGACTCCTTGAGTTTACCCAAGGTCGCCTGGAGCCGGTCAAAGATGGCGCCACGGCTGGCCTCGTAATAGCGCAGGAACAACACGATCACCACCGTGCTGGCCACCAGGTTGGTGTAGCCCAGTTCGGTGATCTTGCTGCCGATCAATACGTAATAGTAGCCAAACACCACGCCGCAAAAGGCGAGAGTGAGTAGCAAGCCCATGTTCTTGCCGTAGATCAGGAAGGCGGCAATGATGAAACAGTAGACCCACACAAAGGCCGCACTCTCCGGCTTGGAGACCAGAAAAAACAGGGCGAGGATGCTAAACAGCATGCCGATGAACAGAGCCGATGCCCGCTTGATGTCCTTGTGCCGTTTCAGGTGCCAGAGAATGTAGGCTGAGAAGGCCGTGAAGCTGAAGTCGATGGCCGCCAGTGGATAGTGGTGGTTGATGAAGATGTTGAAGAAGGTGAAAAAGCCCAGCGCCGCAACGGCAATCACCAGGAAATAGCCGATGAAGATGGCGGAATGAAAGGCCTGCACGTCGAGGCCTTCGTCGATGCCGCTCACGAGAAATTTGGTGAAATGCCTGAACATACTTGGGCTGCCTATATCTGTTATTTTTGTTGGTACAATGTGATTTTTCCCAGCGGCCAGACCCTTGCGTAGGCACGGCCTGGTTAAGCCTCGTTAGTGATATCCGACAAAAGTGGCTGGGATTATACTGGAAGCGGCTGTCTAAAAACTAACCGGGTCGTTTTTCCATCTGCGTTTCGCGTAAAATGAGTTCTCATTTTACATCGTGCCTTTAGCGGTCAACAGGAATCAATTATGTGCGGTATTTGCGGCGAATTACGGTTTGACGGGCGTTCTCCCGAGTCGACGACGCTGTCGCGCATGAATGAAAAACTGGCGCGCCGCGGGCCGGATGACGAAGGTGTGCATATTACCGGCCCCCTGGGTTTTGGTCATCGGCGTCTGTCGGTGATCGATCTTTCCGCTCGCTCGCACCAGCCGATGATCGATGAAACGCTGGGTTTGTCGTTGGTGTTTAATGGTGCGATCTATAATTACAAGGCCTTGCGTGCCGAGTTGACAGATGCCGGTTACGCCTTTTTTTCCGAAGGCGATACCGAAGTCATTATCAAGGCCTTTCACCACTGGGGCGAGCGCTGCGTGGAGCGCCTGCACGGCATGTTTGCCTTTGCCATTTGGAGTGAGAAATTACAACGCCTGTTTCTGGCGCGCGATCGGCTGGGCATCAAACCGTTGTACTTTGCTCAAAATAGAAACACCTTTCGTTTTGCTTCTAATGTTCAGGCGCTGCTGGCCGCGGGTGACGTGGATACCGATATCGATCCTGTGGGCCTGCATTACCAACTGACGTTGCACGCGGTGATCCCCGCACCGCACACCATTTTGAAAGGTGTGTCCAAACTGGCGCCGGGACACACGATGCTGGTTGAGCACGACGGGCGCAGCGAGCAAAAAAAATACTGGCATCTTTCTGCCACCCGCCCGGCCGAACCCAAGCACGAGTTGGAGTGGACACAACTGATTCACGACGCGTTGCGCAAGGCGGTGGAACGTCGTTTGAGCGTGGCCGATGTGCCAGTGGGTGTACTGCTCTCGGGTGGGCTGGATTCTAGTCTATTGGTGGGATTGCTGGCCGAAGCGGGGGTGAAAGACCTGCGCACCTTTTCCATTGGTTTTGAAGACATCGCCGATGAGGCGGGCAGCGAGTTTGAGTATTCCGATGCGGTGGTGGAACGCTTCGGCACGCAGCATCGCAAAATTCACATCCCCAATGCCGAAGTGCTGCCACATCTGTCCGACGCGGTGCGCAACATGGCCGAGCCCATGGTGGGGCAGGACGCGGTGGCGTT
>CAZXZI010000150.1:0-6198 GCA_964645165.1 uncultured Ectothiorhodospiraceae bacterium | reverse complement strand
AAAGGCCACTTTTCCACAATTTCCCAGTTAATTGCTCTTTCATTGCTACTCTTTGCAAAAACAGCGCGGGCTTTATACCATACGCTGCCTTTTTCAACAATCAGAACGTCGAAATTTGGCCTCAAATTGGGTCTTTTTTTTGAATTTAAATCAATAGCGGAGCAAATCAAAAAATACTATGGGCATTACTCTGAAAACCCCGGAAGACATCGAGAAAATGCGCATCGCTGGCCAATTGGCAGCGGAACAGCTACGCATGATCGCCCCACATATCCAGGCCGGCATCACCACCGACGAACTGAACCAGATTTGCCACGATTACACGGTCAACGAGCAGCTGGCCATTCCCGCCCCGCTCAACTACCACGGCTTCCCCAAATCCATCTGCACCTCGGTGAACAACCAGATCTGCCACGGCATTCCCAGTGATAAAAAGCTGAAAAACGGCGACATCATCAATATCGACGTCACCGTCATCAAAGACGGCTACCACGGTGATACCAGCAAGATGTTCTTCGTCGGCAAGCCTTCCATTCTCGCCGAGCGCCTGTGCCGCGTCAGCCACGAATGCATGGTGCTGGGCATTGAGCTGGTGAAACCCGGCATTCACTTGGGCGATATCGGCCACGCCATCCAGAAACACGCCGAGTCCAACCACTTCTCCGTGGTGCGCGAGTACTGCGGCCACGGCATCGGCAAGGTCTTCCACGAAGAGCCACAGGTGCTGCACTACGGCAATGCCGGCACTGGGGTGATTCTCGAACCCGGGATGATTTTCACCATCGAACCCATGATCAACGCGGGCAAGCGCCACGTAAAATTACTGCCCGACGAATGGACCGTGGTCACCAAAGACCGCAGCCTCTCTGCCCAGTACGAGCACACCATTTTGGTCACCGACGACGGCCACGAGGTGCTCACCAAACTGCCCAACGACGAGATCTAATGCACTATTTTGACGATCCGGCATCAACTCTCGCATCAGGCCGCCGATATCCCGGACCATGTCAGATACCGTCTAGACTTAAACGCAAACATCATAACTTCTACCCCGTCATTCCGGCCTACGCCGGAATGACGATATAGAAGGAAAATAGGTGAATACCAAACATGAACACCCGCAGTAACACCGCCTGCACCGACGTCTGCAACTGGCAAGAATTTGATCAAGCCGTAGCCCAGGCCGACACGCCGCTCAGCGTATTCCGCGCCCAGCTCAAATCCTCCAACGCGGTGCTGAAAACGCAATTTGAAAACGACGTGCCCGTGCAGGAGTTGGTGGCACAACGCGCCGAATTGGTCGATAAACTGTTGTCACGCATCTGGCAGCAGTGCATCGGTGAGCACGACGACATCGCACTGGTGGCCGTGGGCGGTTACGGCCGCGGCGAATTGCACCCCTGCTCCGATATCGACCTGCTGATTCTCACCGACAGTGACGATGCCACCCAACAGTACGCGGAAAACATCGAACACTTTTTGTTATTTCTGTGGGATCTGAGCCTGGAAGTGGGTCACAGCACACGCACCGTGCAGGACTGCATCGAGCAGGCCACCGCCGACATCACCGTGGTCACCAACCTCATGGAGGCGCGTTTACTGGTTGGCCCGGAAACCCTGTTCGAGCAAATGAAACAGGCTACCGGCCCAAATAGCATCTGGCCCAGCCTGGACTTTTTTCGCGCCAAACGCGACGAACAAGTCGCCCGTCATCATCGCTTTCACGACACCGCGTACAACCTGGAACCCAACATCAAAGAAAACCCCGGTGGCCTGCGGGATCTGCAAGTCATCGGCTGGGTGGCCAAGCGTCACTTCGGCGCCATCACCTTGCACAACCTCGTCGACCACGGTTTTCTGACCGAGGACGAATTTCTCAGTCTCAATGACGCGCAGAATTTTCTCTGGCGCATTCGCTTTGGGCTACACGTGCTCACCGGCCGGCGTGAAGACCGCTTGCTGTTCGACCACCAACGCACCCTCGCCGAACAGTTCGGTTACAAGAACGAAAAAAACCATCTCGCCGTCGAACTCTTTATGAAGGACTACTACCGTACCGTGCTGGAACTCTCCCGGCTCAATGAAATGCTGCTCGACCTGTTCGAGGAAGACATCCTGTTTGAAGGAGAAAGCGAAACACCGGCACGCATCAATGACCGCTTTCAGTCACGGCGCGGCAAACTGGAAGTAGTGAACAATAATGTATTTACCAAACAACCTTGGGCACTACTAGAACTGTTTGTGATCATGGCACGCGACCCTGACTTGCGTGGCGTCAGTGCAGGCACCATTCGTCTGGTGCGTCAAAGTTGTTATTTGATTAACGAGGATTTTCGTAACAACCCACGTTGCCACAGCCTATTTATCGAACTGTTTCGCCAAGGCATCGGCCTTACTCATGAATTACGTCGCATGAACCGTTACGGTGTGCTGGCTGCCTACCTGCCCGTGTACGGTAACATCGTCGGGCAAATGCAGCATGACCTGTTTCATGTTTACACTGTTGATGAACACACCATGTTTGTAGTGCGCAACCTGCGGCGTTTAACCGTGCCGGAATTTGCCGATGAGTTTCCGTTAAGCACAAAAATAATCAAGCGCATTCACAAACAGGAAGTGCTTACCCTCAGCGCATTTTTCCACGATATCGGCAAAGGCCGCGGAGGTGACCACTCCAAGTTAGGCGCCATCGATGCTGCCATCTTCTGCCGCAAACACGGCCTGAGCGAACACGACACCGAGCTGATCAAGTGGCTGGTGGAAAGCCACCTCATCATGTCCACCACCGCACAGCGAAAAGACATTAGCGACCCGGATGAGGTCGCTGAATTTGCCGCACAAGTTGGCAATCAAAAACGCCTCGACCACCTTTACCTGCTCACCGTGGCCGACATTCGTGCCACCAGTCCCAGCCTATGGAATTCCTGGAAAGATGCTTTGCTCGCCGAATTGTACCACGCCACCTCGCGCGCCCTGCGTCACGGACTCGATACGCCCGTTGACCACAAAGGACTCGCACAAGACACGCAAACCCAGGCACTGGCCCTGCTGAAAGAAACTAAAATCGATAACGCCGCCATCGAACAACAATGGCAACTTCTGGGTCAAGATTATTTTCTGCGCCATTCCGCCGATGAAGTCGCATGGCACACACAAGGCATTATTGAACATGGTGACAGCAACAAGCCGTTGATTCTTCTTCGTGGCAAAACACACCGCGGTGGCTCAGAAATTTTTGTCTACACCCGCGACAAAGAATATTTGTTTGCCACCATCACCGCTACCCTTGAACAACTTGGACTAAACATCATAGACGCTCGTGTCATTACCTCAGACAATGGCTTTGCGCTCGATACCTTTTTGGTACTCGATCGTGATGAAACCTCCATTACAGATACAAGCCGCCAAAATGAAATCTGTGAACGGCTCCACAACGGATTACATAATCCTGACGACATACCTCAACCCAGCGTCCCACTCACCCGCCAGCAAAAACATTTTCCCATCGCCACACGAATCCATTTTCATGAAGATGAAAATAACCAACGCACCCAAATGGAAGTCGTCACCAGCGACCGCCTGGGCCTGCTCGCACGCATTGCCAGCGGCATGCTGGAATGCAATGTGTTATTGCAGAATGCCAAAATCGCCACCTTCGGTGAACGTGCCGAAGACATCTTTTTAATCACCAACACCCAGCAACACCCCCTGGGTAGTGAAGATAAAAAGTGCCTGAAAACAACCATTACCCAACGACTGGATGCGCCATAAAAAAGGCAGAGAACAAGAAAAAAGCTAACGCTTAATGACCATTTTCCAGTGTTTCAAATTTCCGCTTCATAGGCTAGACTGAATCCATCGTGCTGATACGAACCCGTTGGTTCCAATGAAAAAACAAATATTTCACATATTGTTAGCCGCGCTAGCGGGTGTCATTGTTTTTATCAGCGTCCTGCTGATCATGGATATTCCAGTCCGCATCACAACTGGGAACCAGGCGCAGCTCGCCATACAAATGCTTGCTGCCATGCGCCCACCCATGCTAGCCATGGAAAAGACAGAGGCAAACCCAGCACAAACTGAACAAAACGCCTCCTTCGAGCAATCCGCCCAAACATTACGTGACCTCGTCACACGCTATCTCAATATTTCGCAATACAATCAGAGCCTGCACGAACGAGTCACACAATTTTCTACCGTTATTGAGCATTGGCTCAACGATGAAAAACAACTATGGGCAGCCCGAAGCTCCCTGGGCAATACTGCTGACGATCCGAACGCCCTCAAAAATCTACAGCAACAATACGAAGCTGCCCTGGGTGAATTCCTTCAAGCACTGGATGTACTGGCGTTGGGTGAAAAACCTATTCACCACGATATTGACCAGGGTCGAGACGCAAACACTGTTTTACAAATCCTTGTTGTGGGTTTAATTCTTTATCTGTTGGTGCTAATCATTACTTTCCAACGGATCAGCAAAAAGGCCCTGCTGAGTTCATATCAGCAAATCCAGGAGGCACGCCGAAACCTGGCAGAACGTGAAGAATATCTCTCACTCACACTTGCTAGTATTGGTGACGGCGTCATCGCCACCGATGCGCGGGGCAGGGTTACACGTATGAACCCCATCGCCGAGCAGCTCACCGGCTGGTCCAGCGAGGATGCTCAGGGCCAGCCCCTCAAAACCGTTTTTCATATCGTTAACGCTTTTTCCCGCGAACCCGTGGCCGACCCAGTGGAAAAAGTACTGAGCAGCGGACAAATTGTTGGCCTGGCCAATCACACGGTGCTGATCGCCAAAGGTGGCCGCGAATTTCAGATTGCCGACAGTGGCGCTCCCATTTGTGATGACAGTGACATTGTTTTGGGCGTCATCCTGGTATTCCGCGACGTCACCGAAGAATACCGCCTGCAAGCAGAAATTACTGCTCACCGTGATGAGCTAGAACAACGTGTCACCGAACGCACTCAGGAACTGGAATCCTTTAGTTATGCCGTTTCCCATGACCTGCGTGCACCACTACGCAGCATCTACGGATTCTCACAAGCGCTGCAAGACGATAACAGCGAACAACTGGACGATTCCGGCAAAGACTTCTTGCAACGAATCTGTAGCGCAGCACTACACATGAGTGATTTGATCGACGCCATGCTGACCCTGTCACAGGTCACCCGCAAAGATATTCAACACAGCCAAGTTGACCTGTCGCAGGCTGCTCATGATATTAGCAAAAAACTACAAGAACAAAACACTGACCAGGAAATCGAATGGCGCATCACCGATCACCTGCTGACCGAAGGCGATAGCGGTCTACTGAATATCGCACTGGAAAACCTGTTGGGCAACGCCTTGAAATACAGCTCCAGAAATAGCGATAAAATTCGTATCGAGTTTGACACTACAGAACAAAATGGAAAGCCTATTTTCTTCATTCGCGATAACGGCTGCGGTTTTGATCCACGTTATACCGACAAACTCTTTACCGCCTTCCAGCGTCTGCACGGAAAGGAATACGAAGGCACCGGCGTTGGTCTCGCCACCGTAAAACGCATTATTGATCGACATCAGGGAAAAATTTGGGCCGAAAGTGAACGTGGCAATGGAGCCACCTTTTATTTCACGCTAAACTAAACATTCTTTCCACCACTCCCAACACTCCCCTTAGACGGCATTCAATTATGAACCTTTACCCCGTGATCCTCCTCGTCGTCATCCTCGGCGGCATCGGCCTATGCATTTGGGGCTGGTCGATTTTGCAGAAGTCACGCAAGATGGAACAATGGCCGCGCGCCACCGGTAAAATAGAAACGTTCAACGACAGCTCCAAGGAAAATGATCTGTTGCCGGAAATTATTTTCAGCTACCAGGTTAACGGAAAAGATTACCGCCACCAGTTTGAATTCCCTGAAGGCACCCACCCCCTGCCCGAATTTGTCACCCACTATAAAAACAAATACCCCGTCGGCGCAGCAGTGGAAATTTTTTACAACCCGCAGCAACCAGAAATCGCCACCCTGGAACCCAGCACCCAGGGTGACTGGATGATCCTGGCCATGGGTGTTGCCTTTGTTGTTGGCGGCACGGTGAGTCTAATTCTCGCCTGATCAATTTTTAAACAAAATCAAAGCCTGTACTGATTTCATATGGCTATGTTTGCGTTAACTGTTGGTCAATTTTTCGTAAAGCTTGAAGTAAAA
>CAZXZI010000149.1:0-6205 GCA_964645165.1 uncultured Ectothiorhodospiraceae bacterium | reverse complement strand
ATCACGCCCTCCAAATCAATCAGCGCGGTATGTTCACCACTCTTGATGCTGCTTTTGCTCCAATCGGTTGGGATATAAAAAATAATTACGAACAGATAAATAAAAAACAAAGATTTAAAAAATATATTCCAGCGTCGGCTGCGGCGTTGCTCGTTAATAGCGGCAAATGCCAGACGATTGAGGGTATCTTTTTCCCAATCGCCATTAGTCGCTTTTTCTTCAGTCTCACCCTTTGTTTCACTCACCACGTCGTCACTGGTCCAAGCATCGGTATCTTTTGCAGTGTCGGAAGACGTTGATGCATTTTGTATATCTTTTTTGTCATACTCGGTCATGAGTTTACCTTTCGTGATTCATTTTTTTATTTTTTACCGCTTTTTATACTTCACGTTTACCGCTTTTTATACTTCACGTCATATGTCCGTAATTACGCAGCACTTGTACCGTTTGCCAACCATTCCGGCAGCTCGGAAATAGATGAGAGACAGGCCAAAGGCGAACAGGCCAATAAGCGCTCGCGCGTATGCACGCCGTAGTCTACGCCTAAAGCCGCCGCTTTGGCGGCATTGGCCATTTGCAAATCGTATTCAGTGTCGCCAACCATTAGCGTGCGTTGCGCATCAATCTCCAGCATTTCCATGATTTCCAGTAGCATTTGCGGATGAGGTTTTGACTGGGTCTCATCCGCACAACGGGTTTCCACAAAATACTGTGAAAAGCCGGTGCTTTGCAAAACCCGGTTCAGCCCCCGACGGCCTTTACCCGTGGCCACCGCCAGTAAATAGCCCGCCTGATGCAACTGTTGCAGCACCTGCTCCGCGCCCGCAAAAGGCACGCAGGGATCGTCGGCAAAAAAATGATAGCGGTAGCGATCAACAATCGCCAGCATCTGGGCATCGTCGCTATCGGGCAGTAGCCGCAAAATGGATTCACGCAGTCCCAGGCCGATGATGTCGCGGATTTTTTCCCCAGACAATGCGGGCAAATTCAGGTCTTGCAACGAACGCTGCATGCTGGCGACGATATGGGCTTCGGAGTCCATGAGGGTTCCGTCCCAGTCAAACACCAGCAGTTCGAATGTCTTTTGTGTCATGGCTCTCATTGCTGACTTTTTAACTTCTCTCGGTCATGCTGGCGAATGCCGGTACCCATAATGTCATTGAAACCATGGATACCGGCATTCGCCAGCATGACGGGATGGAATTACACAATTCCATTGTTTTAGTTTTTGGGCAATGCATTGAGCACGGCCTCCAATTCGTCGCCCAGTGGCGCGGTAAAGTTATATGGTGGTAATTGTTCATCCAGGCCCGCCAAGCTAAAAGCCAACGACCGTGCATGCAAAAACAGCCGCCGCACACCGTGTTTCTTCATTTGCCGGTTAAAGGTCTCGTCACCGTATTTTTCATCACCCGCAATGGGATGACCGATGGACGCAGCGTGTACGCGGATCTGGTGGGTGCGACCGGTGAGCAGGCTGACTTCCACCAGACTCGCATCCGCAAAGACCTTCACCGGGCGGAAAATACTCATGGCGCTCTTTCCCTCATCGCTGACGACGACCACCCGCTCCCCTGACTTCAGGGTATTTTTCAGCAGTGGCGCGTCGACTTTACGTTCTCCACCCGTCCATTGCCCTTTGACTAATGCCAAATAACGTTTGTCCATGCCATTTTCGCGCAGCAGCCGATGCAGCTCGCGCAGTACGCTGCGGCGTTTGGCGATGAGTAAACAGCCGGAGGTATCCCGATCCAACCGATGCACCAGCTCTAGATAAGGCGCGTCGGGACGCAGCACGCGTAGCGCCTCGATCACCCCGTATTTCAGTCCGCTGCCTCCGTGTACCGCAATACCGGTAGGTTTATTGAGCAACAGAAAGCCCTTTTCTTCGGCGATGATGCTGGATTCAATGCGCCGCAACACCTGGGTTCCCGGGTTTACCGGCGCCCCCGTCTCGGCCACGCGTACGGGTGGAATGCGCACTGCATCACCACTCTGCAGGCGGTAACTGGCCTTGATACGCCCTTTGTTGACGCGCACTTCACCCTTGCGCAGCATGCGGTAGACCCGGCTTTTGGGCACACCTTTGAGGCTGGCGAGCAGGAAATTGTCGATTCTTTGACCAGCCCGATCATCGTCCACTTCAACAATTCGAGCCTTTTGGGGGGGGATTTGCGTCATGGGGTGCATCATAGCAAATCACGCCCGGTTTGCTGCTATGCCTCAAGGCTGTTATATTTGCCGAGCTTATTGCGGGATAGTATTGATTCTCCGCCCATTTTCCGTAAGCAGGAACCTGCGCCTAAACGCGTTAGGGTGTGGCGAAGAGCAAAAAGTTTCTAAACATCCGTGTCATGACGGGTGAATTTACCAATATTTAGTGCGCTCCCATGTCCATCTTGTGTTCATGATGAGCTGACCAATAGCAGTAAAACCAGACTCGCGACGCTTTCTGTTTTTTTAGAAGATAAAGCAGCAAGATAAGTCGGCGAACGGTAACACTGTCTATTGTTTGTGATGCCCCTTTGTGCCCGCAGCCACAAGCGGACATTGGTTGAGCGCATGGACGATTAAAATGAAAAGAATGTTGTTTAACGCAACTCAACCAGAAGAGTTGCGCGTTGCCATGGTAGATGGTCAACGACTCTACGATCTGGATATCGAAACCGCTGGCCGTGAGCAGAAAAAGGCCAACATCTACAAAGCCCGCATCACCCGTGTCGAACCCAGCCTCGAAGCTGCGTTTGTGGACTATGGTGCAGAACGCCACGGCTTCCTCCCATTAAAAGAAATCTCCCGTTCCTACTTTGACCCCAAGGCTGAAAAAACTGGCGGCCGCGTTAATATCAAACAGGTATTGAAAGAAGGTCAGGAAATCATCGTGCAGGTGGAAAAAGAGGAGCGCGGTAATAAAGGCGCAGCACTCACCACCTTTATCAGTCTTGCCGGACGTTACCTGGTATTGATGCCAAACAATCCCCGTGCCGGTGGCGTATCCCGACGTATCGTTGGCGAAGAACGCAATGAGATTCGTGATGCTCTGGCTGTGTTGGATGTTCCTGAAGACATGGGGCTCATCGTACGCACTGCAGGCGTGGGAAAAAACCCCGAAGAGCTACAGTGGGATCTTAATTACCTATTGCAATTGTGGGATGCCATCGACAAAGCCACCAACGAAGGTAAACCACCCTTCCTGGTGTACCAGGAAAGTGACGTCATCATTCGCGCAATTCGTGACAACCTGCGCAATGACATCAGCGAAATTCTTATCGACGATAAAGCGATCTTCGATAAGGCCACTGAATTCATGCAGATGGTGATGCCGCACAACCTGGGCAAGCTAAAATTTTACGAAGACAGCGTGCCACTGTTCACCCGTTACCAGATTGAATCACAGATCGAGACCGCGTTTAAACGCGAAGTGCGTCTGCCCTCCGGCGGCGCCATTGTCATCGACCACACCGAAGCGTTGATTTCCGTCGATGTTAACTCCGCGCGCGCCACCAAAGGCAGCGACATCGAGGAGACAGCGCTCAATACCAACCGCGAGGCTGCAGAAGAAGTAGCACGTCAATTGCGCCTTCGTGATCTTGGCGGGCTGGTGGTCATCGATTTCATCGACATGTCCGCATCACGGAATCAGCGCGAAGTGGAGAATACTTTGCGTGAAGCACTGAAGATGGATCGTGCTCGCGTGCAGATCGGTCGTATTTCTCGTTTTGGCTTGTTGGAAATGTCTCGCCAACGCTTGCGCCCGTCATTGGGTGAGTCCGTTCAAATTGTCTGCCCCCGTTGCGAAGGTCACGGTACCATCCGCGGCACCGAATCTCTGGCTCTGTCTATCCTGCGTATCATCGAAGAAGATGCCATGAAGGAACAGACTGCGCGCATCGTCGTGCAAGTACCCGTCAATGTGGCAACCTTTTTACTCAATGAAAAACGCCAGGCTATTTCGGAGATTGAACAACGCCAAAGTATCACCGTCGTACTCATCCCCAATCCCACATTCGACACACCGCATTATGAAGTGCAACGCGAGCGCGCCAGTGATTTGCCGCAAGATGCTGATTTACAATCGAGCTATTCGCTGGCGATCGAGCGCGAAGAAGTCTCTGAGTCATTAGACGATAAACCAAAACTGGCCTCTGAGATCCCTGCCGTTCAAGGCGTTACTCCGACAGCACCAGTGCCACAACATGCCGCACCAGCATCTGCTGAGGCCGCACAAAGCGGTCTCATTAAACGCATTTGGAGCAGCCTGGTGGGTGGCGGTGAAAGCGTCGAAGCAGCAGCTAAAAAACCTGTTGAAAAAACGTCAAGTACAAAACCTGCACAAAATCGTGGACGCAATCGCAGTGGCTCTGGTAATCGAAGCAACACTAATCGTCGCCCTGCCCGCAACAATCAAAATCGCGGTAAACAAGACGACACTCAAAACCGGGGCGGCCAAAATAAAAGCAACCAGAACCGCAATGTAAAACCATCCACAGACAAAAGCGAAAAACCAAAAACAGACGAGAAACAAGCGGCACGCACACAAAATCGCAATCAGAAAAAAGAGGCAACCATAACGGAAGCCCCTAGCAGTGAAAACACTAGCACTGAAAAGAGCACACCCAACGAAGGCCAGCAAAAAAGTAGTTCGCGTCGCGGACGCCGTGGTGGTCGCCGTCGTCGCTCGGGCGCCAATCGTAATCAAAATACCGAGACCAATGGCAATCAAAGTAACAAAAGTGAAAGCACATCGGATGCAAATGGTAACAAGACGAGTGAAAACATTCGCGATACCCAGCAGGCAACTCCTCCTGCTAAAACCACGGATACAAATTCGTCCGATAATGCACCCGTACAACAAACGTCTGAACGCACTAACAAGCAACCTGAGTCTGTAGTGAATAAGGCAGCTGAAAAACCAGTCACACCGCAGAAGGAAAAATCGGAAACAACCAAAAAGCCAAGTGCCCCTGCGACAAGTACCTCACCAGCATCTGCGAAAGTAGAAACAAAGCCTGCAGCACTAATGCAAGTTGAAACCAAGCCAGCCTTAGCAAAATCAACTACACCGCCAGTATCAAGTCCTGCAAAGCAAACACCGCCAGCCACTCCTAGCACGGCACCAAAATCTGTACCAAAACCCGAAATACGGGAAAATATAACCAACAATGCGTCAAGCAAACCTACGCCCGTAGAAACAAAACCAACCAGCTCACCGCAACCGCCTATTTTAAATACACCGGTTACGCCACGAGCTGCAGAACCAATCAAAAAGCCCGCGAATAAACCAGAGCATGATGTCTGAAAACATCAACGCTCAATAAAAAAGCCCCAACCGCGTAAAGTGGTTGGGGCTTTTTTGTTTCTATAACGTCCGTATATAGCGCATCAATTCTGTAAATGCCGTAATTGTATGTCTTGCAACAATCCTGCTGAAGCTTCCTCGATCATATCGAGCACCCGCTCAAACCCCATCGGGCCACCATAATATGGGTCAGGCACTTCTTCATGCTCGAGGTTGGGGGCATAACTTAAAAATAACTGTAACTTGTATTCTGAACCCACTGGGCAAATAGCTTTCAAGCCTTGTTGATTATCCCTATCCATCGCCAACACATAGTCAAACGTCTCAAAATCCTCGGCAACCGCGCGTCTTGCTTTCAAACCAGACAAATCAATACCACGTTTCAACGCCGTTTTCTGCGCGCGCGGATCAGGGGCTTCACCCACGTGATAAGCATGCGTACCTGCCGAATCGATTTCAATAAGATCCGCAATACTAGCGTCTTGCACCTGCTTGGCAAATACACCCTCCGCAGTAGGTGAACGGCATATGTTACCCATGCACACAAAAAGAACTTTAATTTTTGACATATTTTTCAATCACTTAATTGGATATTTTGAATAAAGTATAGCACTGAAAGCTGACATTATGGATCGTTTAAATTCAATATATTTTAATACTGCTGTCCCGTTAACTTGATATGTATTGTGGTTAAATCGGCAAAACATCTAGTCTTTATATCGCTTGGAGGTTTTAGAGACATGAAATTCAACAATACCTCTTCGTCATTCCGGCGAACGCCTACAGGGATGTAGGCGGTAGAGCGACGCAGGACGCCAAAGCCGAGGCCGGAATCCCGCGGCTTCAACGACATTCTAGATTCTGGCCTTCCCCGGAATGCCCAAAGCGCTACGCGGGGCAGGCTCT
>CAZXZI010000148.1:0-6274 GCA_964645165.1 uncultured Ectothiorhodospiraceae bacterium | reverse complement strand
AAATCAGACCCCAGACGTTCAACAGCATGATGGTGCCTAACCAGGCGCCAATGCCGATGTTCACAAAACCGCTTTGCAGGCTGAAGGCGGAAACGAAGTTGGGACCCAATAAACCAGCACCGGCAAACCAGGTCACCAGTGCAGACCAGCGAAACCACAACAAGGCGCGCGGTGCGACATATTTGCCGATAGCCGCTGGGCCAGGGCCATCTTTGTCGGCTAGTGCTGCGCCCATGGCGGGTACTTGTACGAAATTGAAATAATACAACAGGCCAATCCAGGTGATGCCCGCCATGAAGTGAATCCAGCGTTCAATAAATTGTGCGTATTCCATTGTTTTTACCTTCTTCGAAAATGAGTAATAAGGGGGTGTCGGCTGGGTGTGCTTAGCTGCCGGACAGACTTTTGGCAACAAAAGCCAAAATGGCGGTCAGTACAAAACCTGAAATAATGGTGCCCATTATTGAGTCGAGGGGGTTTTTCATGGTTCATTCCTTTCTGCTGGGTTATCTGCGGTGTTATGTTCGCAGGATAAATACTTGAGTTAATTGCTTGGTATTTAAATCGGGCTCTAGGTTAGAGCAAAGCCCTTTAAGATGCAATATTATAAACGACTTATCCACTGAATAAAGTAGCTCTCTAAAGGCGCACTGATGATCGATCCTGCCGCACCTTCAGCCATTGCCCTGAGCCTGTTTGCCAGCCGTATCGAGGCGGTGTGCGAGGAAATGGGCGCGGTGCTACAGCGCACGGCCTTCTCGCCGAACATCAAGGATCGGCTGGATTATTCCTGTGCAGTGTTTGATGCCGCCGGCGAGCTCTGCGCGCAGGCGGCGCACATCCCGGTGCACCTGGGCAGCATGGCTTATGCGATGCGCGACATCGTGACAGATTTGTCGTGGTCACCCGGCGATATGGTGATGCTCAACGATCCCTATCTCGGCGGTACCCATTTGCCCGATGTTACGGTGATTGCGCCCGTACATATTTCAGACAAGCTGGTGGGTTTCGTGACCAACCGCGCGCACCATGCCGATATCGGAGCCAGTACACCGGGTTCCATGCCCATCTCGCGGCGCCTGAGGGACGAAGGTATGATTATTCCGCCGACGTTTGTCGTGCGCGCGGGCAAGCTAGATAACGTTAGGCTCAAGGCCATCACTGACGCCACCAGCAACTCTGAACAATCCCACGGTGACTTTGCCGCGCAAATCAGTGCCAATCACACGGGGCTGGCGCGACTCACTGCCTTGGTGCAAAGCATGACTGTGGCGAATTACGAAACCAGTTTGTGCCAGCTCAATGCTTACGCCGAACGTTTGGCGAGCAGTAGCCTGTCCGCCATTCCCGATGGTGAATACCATTTTAGTGATGTGATGGACGACGATGGGCTGGGCAATACTGATATTCCCATCGTAGTGAATATTCATGTGAGTGGTCATCAGATTCAGGTCGATTTCAGCGGCACTGCAGCGCAGACCGCCGGTAATATTAATTGCCCGCTGTCGGTGGCGGCGGCCGGTGTGTATTACGTGTTCCGCTGTTTGATGCCGGCACACACTCCCGCCTGCGCCGGTAGTTTTCGCAGCATTAGCCTGTCGGCTCCTGTAGGCTCACTACTTAACGCTAGACGACCCGCTGCCGTGGCTGCCGGAAACGTGGAAACCAGCACTCGCGTAGTGGATGTGGTGATGGGTGCGCTGGCCAAGGCCTTGCCGGATAAAATCCCCGCGGCCAGTCACGGCAGTATGAACAACCTTGCCATGGGCTCGCGCGAGCCGGGCAAGGAATGGGATTATTACGAAACCATCGGCGGCGGCATGGGTGCCGGGTCGGGACGCGCCGGGCTCAGTGGGGTGCAAACGCATATGACCAATACGCTAAACACCCCCATTGAAGTCTTGGAAAGTCATTACCCACTGCGTATTCGTCGTTATGCTTTGCGAGAAAATTCTGCTGGAGACGGGTTGCACCGGGGCGGTGATGGACTGATTCGGGAGTTTGAGTTTCTTGCCCCCACCACGGTAACCCTGCTCACCGAACGCCGTTCACATGCGCCGTGGGGTTTGCAAGGTGGGGAAGACGCACAGCCGGGGCGCAACCTGCGCAATGGAAACGTCCTGCCGCCAAAGACAAGTTTTGAAATCGATAGTGGTGAGCGACTCACCATTGAGACTCCCGGAGGGGGTGGTTGGGGACACTTGGTCAAGGTTTATAATTGACCCAGGTTTAAGCTAGACCCCGCCAAATCCATGCGCCTGCAATTGATCCAAAAACTCCTCGGCCTGTTCCTATTGTTGTACGGGCTGACCCTGTTGCCGGAGATTGCCATCTCCGTTTACTACGCCGATAACGAAATCCTGCCATTTACCGATAGTCTGCTGTTGTGCACGGTGGCTGGCCTGTTGCTCTGGCTGCCGGTGGCCAGGAAAAAATTCGATGTTCGCCGCAACGAGGGTTTTCTCATCGTCGCGGTCTTCTGGGTGGGGATGAGTTTTGTCAGTGCCTTGCCGCTGATCCTTGGGCCGCATCTGTCGGTGGCGGATGCCTTTTTCGAGTCGGTATCGGCCTTTACCACCACCGGGGCAACGGTGATGACCGACCTCGACGGCAAGCCCCCCTCGATCCTGTTTTATCGTCAGCAATTGCAGTGGCTGGGTGGCATGGGGGTGATCGTGCTGGCCATCGCTATGCTGCCCATGTTGGGTATCGGTGGTATGCAGTTGTACCGCGCCGAAACGCCGGGGCCGTTCAAGGATGAAAAAATCGCCCCGCGCATCGCCACCTGTGCTCGCGCCTTCTGGCTGCTTTACTTGGCGCTGACCCTGACCTGCGCCCTGGCCTACTGGCTGGCCGGGATGTCGCTGTTTGACGCCGTGGCGCACAGCCTCAGCACAGTGTCCACCGGGGGCTTTTCCACCCACGATGCGAGCATGGCGTATTTCCATAGTCCCACTATTGAGGCGGTGTGCATTGTGTTTATGCTCCTCGGCGGGATCAATTTCGGCGTGCATTACATGGCTCTGGTGCATCGGCGTTTTGGTGCCTACTGGCGGGATATCGAGGTGCGCAGCTATTTGATATTTATTATCGTCAGCGCCGTGTTGGTGAGCCTGGCTTTGAGTGTGAGCGATCATCAGCAGGATGGTGCTCTGGCATCACTGCGCTACGGGCTGTTTCAAACCGTGTCGGTGATCACCAGCACTGGCTTTGGTACCGAAAATTTTTCACACTGGCCAGCATATCTCGCTGTGTCGTTGCTGTTTACCAGCTTTGTGGGTGGTTGCGCCGGTTCCACTGCTGGCGGTATGAAGGTGATTCGCTTTCTGGTGATGTTCAAACAAAGTGGCTTGGAGATCGATCGTATGATTCATCCCGCCCAGGTCAAACCACTGAAGCTTCAGTCCCGTGCCCTGCCTGCGGGCATCGTGCAGGCAGTGTGGGGATATTTTTCCCTGTACCTTGCGGCTTTTGTGTTGATTCTGTTGTTGCTGATGGCCGATGGTATGGATCAGGTAACGGCCTTTTCCGCCGTGGCTACCTGCATGAATAATCTGGGACCGGGGTTGGGCGAGGTGGCCAATAATTTCGCCGGGGTGTCTGCCTCGTCCAAGTGGCTGCTGGCTTTCGCGATGATCCTGGGGCGGCTGGAGATTTTCACCGTGCTGGTGTTATTTACCCCGGCCTTTTGGCGCAAGTGAGTGACTTACGTATCACTTGCGCCCTGCGGGTGCGCTGGCCAGTGCGCTAAGCGCAAACATTAATGCTCGTGGGCGTGTCCGTCGTCGTGAGAATGCGGCGCGGCTTCATGATCATGGTCGTCATCGTGACCGTCACCGTCATCGTGGTCATGCGCTTCTTCGGTCGCGGCTTGCGTGCCATCGGCGTGACTGGGTTCGCTACCATCAGTATGTTGATGCGAGTGGCCTTTGCCTTCCGCTTTGGGCAGTGACATCACACCGAGGCCATAACGAAACACCACTTCGCCGCCGTGCCATGCGGTTGAGCCCAGCAGGCCACCGGCAATCAACATCAGCGCAATGAATACGGTGCCCAGCGCCAATTGGCGACGTACACGGATGAACGACCAGACGGCCAGTGAAAAGAACAGGGTCATGGTGGCAATGGCCCAGTTGCGATGTTCGGTCATGGCCTCGTGCGAGGGCGTGTCGTGATCGACGGTGTTGTAAGCATCCAGTCCGCTGAGACCGGTGAGAATAGTAAATCCTGCGCCAAACCATAATGCCCAACGGGCGACGGTTAACCATTGAGTCTTTAATTCACCGTCCATGAACAGAGTAACTACAAATAGTCCTACCGATAGGGAAAATAGCGCCACGGTAAAGTGCACAAATATGGGGTGGAAGTTAGGAATAATTTCGATCATTGAGTTTTCCTTTTAAAAATTATAGGTAATAAGTCTTAGTGGGTGTTCGACAATACTTGTTGCCGTTTAAAACCAGAAACGCACACCCGCCACGACGCGTGTTTCTTTGCTGTCGAGCCCTGCGGCTTTCACCAGATCGGCGGTGTTGCCGTAAGTTCCCGCCCATTCCACTCCCACGTAAGGGGCAAACTCCCGCCGGAATTCGTAGCGCAGACGCAGTCCGGCGGTCACGTCCGTGAGGCCGGAGCCGATGCCGAGCTTAAAATCATCCTTGCCGTAAAAATTGGCCTCGAGGCGCGGTTGCAGTATCAGCTTTTGGGTGATTAGTACTTCGTACTCGGCGTCAACACTGAGCGTGCTACGACCACTGTCACCCAGATAGGCGGTGACGTCCAGTTCAAACCAGTACGGTGCCAGGCCTTGCATACCCAGTGCCAGCCAGTTGCGATCCGGGCCGCCGTCGCTGCTGTCGAACCGTAGTCCCAGTTGGGCATCCCAGAAGGTGGCAACGGCGTGACTCCACACCACGTCGGTGCTGGATTCTTCGAGCGTGCCATTGTTCACATCGCCCTCAGCCTTGAACACCAGTCGGTCATAGTCGCGGCCGTACCAGCCTTGCACATCGTATGTGGCGGAGCTGTTGCCTGAGCTGCGCACGGATTCCAGTCGGTCGACCAGCAACATGCCGAAATTGTGCTCATCGGCCAGGACAAACTGCCGCTTGCCGGGCAAGGCGTATTTGCCGGATTCAATGGAATAGCCGTCGGAATAGGCGTGCGGGTCGCGGGCATCTGCCGGAGCAGAACCGCCCTGCATGGAGCCGGACATTGAACCGGACATTGAACCGTGATCCATGCCTTTCATATCGTCGTCCATTTTGCCGTCGTCTTTAGCGGGCGTCGTGCTGTGATCCATGCCCTCCATTTGACTGTGATCCATTCCCTCCATGGACATGTCTGCGGCCCATGTGGGCAAGGCGCTGACGGTCAGTAGTACGGCCATGGCCAGTGTGCTTGGTTTGTTCATCGTGCTTACCATTGTTTGTTTCGTGCGAGTGGTTTGCTTCGTGCGAGTGGCGCAAGCGAATGTCCTGCGATTCAGCGTGCTCATGCCACCACCACTTCGCGGAACATGCCCGCATCCATGTGGTAGAGCAGATGACAATGCCAGGCCCAGCGGCCGAGGGCATCGGCGGTGACGCGGAAACTGACCCGTTGTGCCGGTTGCACGGCGATGGTGTGCCGACGTGCAAGGAAGTCGCCGTTGGGGTCTTCCAGGTCGCTCCACATGCCGTGCAAATGCATGGGATGAGTCATCATCGTGTCGTTGTGCAGGGTCACGCGCAACCGTTCGCCGTGGGGGAAATGCACCGGCGTGGATTTGCCGAATTCCAGACCGTCCAGCGACCAGGTGTAGCGTTCCATGTTGCCGGTGAGATGCAATTCGATTTCTTTACTGGGGTCGCGCAGGTCTTCCTGCTTGCGGCCGAGGCTGACGATATCGGCATAGGTGAGCACCTTGCGGCCGTTGTTGCGCAGGCCGATGCCCGGGTCATCCAGGTTGGTGCGGGGGGTATCGACGCGCATATCGACGCTGGCGCCGTATTCGGTTTTGGCATGGCGCACAGGCACGGGTTTTTTGGTCTTGTTCATTCCTAAATCCATCTTCATGTCCATGCCGGACATGTCGTGTCCGCTGTGATTCATGCCTTCCATCCCGGCCATGCCCTCCATTCCAGCCATCGCGCCACCCTGAGCCATGCTACCCATCATGTCGGCCATGGTCAGCCATTGTGGTTTGTCCATTTCCGGCACCGGTGCGCTCAGGCCTTCGCGGCTTGCCAGGGTGCCCCGGGCGTAACCGGTGCGTCCCAGCGCCTGTGCGAAG
>CAZXZI010000147.1:0-6302 GCA_964645165.1 uncultured Ectothiorhodospiraceae bacterium | reverse complement strand
GGCCTGCTGATCTTGTGGCACGTTATGGCGGTGAAGAGTTTGGGGTAGTTCTACCAAATACTGATATTATTGGTGCGGAAAGACTAGCTCAAAAATTATGTGATAAAATACGTTCGTTAAAAATCCCCCATGAATTTTCCGAAGTAACAAATCATATTACCTTGAGTATGGGCGTGACCTGTGGAATAGCATGTGAAGGTTCTTCGCCATCAGACTTAATATTACAAGCTGATGAAGCTCTATATTTGGCAAAAGATTCTGGTCGGGATAGTTACAAAATATCAAAAAAATAGAGGGTATCCAGCTTTTAACTTTACTTGCCTTCTTATGAGACAAGCATACAAGGTGTCATCACAGTCGGAGACTGTACTCGTAAAAGTAAACAGTCTTTCCCTGCTGCGGTTAACCGATTGCTTGCTTGATTTTCTGTGCAAAAGACCACGTCACCATTGCAAAGGTGTTTATTGTCAGTATTTGAAACAATACGAGCCCACCAATGATGAGCTAATTTTCGGGCAGCACTTTTCAGGCCGATTTGTGCACTACCTGATACTAATAAGTACATTGTGCAGCATTGTGGAGAGGGCACTAAATTTATTGATGTATCTTTCTGAAGAGCTAGCAAATCGGCAATGAGTCCACGATTGGTGTAGAGGCGTCGTAATGTAGTAAGGCCGCTTTTAACACTCTCGCGTCTAGTATTCTCGAGAAGCACTGCGTATTCCGTTTCATATGAGAGTGATCGGTGTAGTAGTCGTAAATTTGATTTTGCAATACTCTGGATATCAATCGGTGCACGGTTAGCATAGCGCTGTAAGATGTGCATTCCCGATTGAAATGCTTTCCACGCCGAGATAGACGACAAAGTGCTGACGGCACCATTGTTTTGCGCCAACCTAGAATTGGACGAAAAATCTACAATATTTTGCGAGGGTAGTATCATGACTTGTCCAGTTTCTGTTTTTCGGCTACTAATCAGTTGCTGTCCTGGGGTATCTGTGTAACGATTTTACAAAGAGCCTTACAGGCCTCACCGCATCCAGAACGTTTAGTACGGCTGCAAAGAGAAAAAGTGACGTCCCTGTCAGTTCCAATACGATTCTCCCTTTTCTGCACATAGGATAGGCGTGAGAGGCGTTTGGAAAAAGGTGGTAGTACGCCAGTTTACTGTGACAAATTCACACTTTAGTCAGGGGTTGTTGGACATAGTCTAAACATGTCCAATTTTGGAATTATGATATGAAGGAGCATTGATGTGGTACTAAATAACATTGCGTTATTTTCGGGACTATCTGAGTCTGATATGGCATCGATTTCCAAGCTTGCGGTTACGCGCAGTTTCCCCAAAAATACCCTCGTCATTTGTGAGGGCGACACATCGGATTCTTTGTACGTGGTGCTGTCTGGAAGAGTGAAGGTTTTTTTGTCTGATGAAGAAGGCAAAGAGGTTACCCTGAACCTTCAAGGCGCGGGAGAATATTTTGGTGAGTTGGCCATTCTCGATGAAGCGCCACGCTCGGCATCGGTGATGACAACTGAGGACACCAAATTGGCGGTCTTGTCTAAAGCAGCCTTTGAAGAATGCATGGAACAACATTCGACAATCGCTTTGACTATTATGCGCGGTTTGGCTCGTCGATTAAGGGAATTAACAGAAAATGTCCGTAGTTTGGCTCTCATGGATGTGTATGGGCGGGTTGCCCGATTACTCTTAGAAATGTGTGAAGAAACAGACGGCAAGAGCGTCATAAAACAACGCTTAACCCAACGTGATATTGCCAGTATGGTGGGTGCTTCACGTGAAATGGTTAGCCGAATTTTGCGTGATTTATCGATTGGCGGCTACATCACGATTGAAAATAAAATAATCACACTTAATGAGCGCCTACCACCTGCCTGGTGATTTCGCGGTGATTTTTCCCTTATCCATTTATAATGGATCACATTATTGTAATGGATAAATCAACACATGAATCTACCTGAAGCATCCTGTTGGCTGAGCGAAATTAGCGCTCAGTTACCCGATGGTGCACATGATGCATTGCTGGAGGCAGATACGCTTATCGTCGCTGTGTCAAAGGCACAGGGGATTTCCGTTGAACCATTATTGTTACATGCCCGTGGAGTCGTTGAAGTTTTAATGACATTGCATGTGGATGCGGAGCCATTAGTTGCCGCATTGTTTAGTGATATTCCCCCAATCATGTTGCCTCCTACTCAACTTGAACAACACTTTAGTGCAGGCATTGCAGAAATGGTTGCGAGTGTTCGCAAGCTGAGAATTATTGAAGATTACAACCTTCAGCCGCATAACGGAGATGAGAAAAAGACTCACCTTGAAGGTTTGAGAAAGCTGCTGTTGGGCATGGCAGAAGACGTACGAGTGGTTTTGATAAAACTTGCCGAACGCGTTCAAATTATGCGTGAGCTGAAAGTCATGCCCGAAGAATCTCGACGTAGGGTGGCGAGAGAAACCATGGATATTTTTTCACCACTGGCTAATCGCTTGGGTGTGTGGCAGTTAAAATGGGAGCTGGAAGATTTAAGTTTTCGTTTTCTTGAACCAGAGAACTATCAACGTATTGCACAGCTGTTAGATGAACGTCGCCAAGATCGTGAAAACTATATTAATAAGGTAGTAAAACAGTTGCAACAGGAACTTGATGTCGCAGGTGTTGTTGGTGATGTGGTAGGGCGACCCAAACACATTTACAGTATTTGGCGAAAAATGCAGGGAAAGTCGGTTACTTTTCAGGATTTATATGATGTCCGCGCAGTGCGAATTTTAGTAGATGATGTGGCCGCCTGTTATGCCGCATTGGGTTTGGTGCACAGCCTATGGCAGCCTATCCCCAGTGAGTTTGATGATTATATTGCTACCCCCAAAGAGAATCGCTACCAGTCTTTACATACCGCGGTTATCGGACCGGATCGAAAAACCTTGGAAATACAAATTCGCACTAACGAGATGCATCAACATTCCGAACATGGTGTCGCAGCACATTGGGGCTATAAAGAAGGCGGGCGACAAAATGATGTATATCGGGAAAAAATTGGCTGGCTACGGCAAATATTGGAATGGAAGGATGAAGAGCGTGATACAAAAGATTTTATTGATCGTTTTAAATCTGAAGTATTTCAAGATCGGGTTTATGTATTAACGCCGCAAGGTAAAGTGCTTGACTTGCCAAAGGGTTCGACGCCGTTAGATTTTGCCTATCATATTCATACAGACGTTGGGCACGGATTTCGAGGGGCAAAAATTAATGGAAAAATTGTGCCCATTAGTTATGAATTGAAAAATGGCGAGCAAGTTGAAATTCTTACCTCCAAACAAAGCAAACCCAGTCGTGATTGGTTGAATCCACATCTTGCGTATCTTAATAGCCCACGTTCACGCGCCAAGGTGCGTGCGTGGTTTCGACATCAGGATTTTGCCAATAACGCAACGGCTGGTCGTGATGTGGTTGAAAAAGAATTCCAACGCCTGGGTGTATCAGAAATCAACTTTGAGTCACTGGCAAAACAATTCAAGTGTTCCACCGCGGACGAATTCTTTGTTGCGGTGGGTTGTGGCGACATCACCAGCGCACAAATTGCGGGACGTTTGTCTGCATTAATTTTACCCACCACCCGGCAGTTGAGAAAAGTTCCGGTACGGGCGCGCACTTCTATCGTGAAAGGCGAGCAATCCGACGGGATTAAAATTATGGGCGTGGGGGATCTGGTGAGCCATGTTGCCCGTTGTTGCAAACCGGTGCCTTATGATCCGATTGTGGGTTACATTACCCGGGGTCGGGGCATTACCGTCCACCGTAATGACTGCCGGAACTTATTACGACTGAAACGTGAGGAACCGGAGCGCCTGATTGATGTTGAATGGAGTCACAATAACCAGCAAACCTACGTGGTGGATATTCATGTGGATGCGTTTGACCGACAGGGTTTGTTGCGAGACATTACCGAGGTGCTGAGCAATGCGCACTTAAATGTCACCGCCGTGAATACCTTGACTGACCCCAATACCAATATTGCCAGGATGACGTTGACCCTGGAGCTTAATGAAATTGAGCAACTTAGCCAGGCGCTTATCAAGCTGGAGCAATTACCCAATGTCATGCAAGCCTCGCGTAAATTTTCTTGAACCGATGCTGGTAAAATCATGAATGATACTTTGCGATGGATTGTTTTCACCATGCTGGCCAGTTTTTTCTGGCTCGGTACTGTGCCAGCAGCGGACGAAGCAGATACCACCGACTCGGATAGTGATGGCCTTACTGATATTGAAGAAGCGCGCCACTACAAAACCGATTCTCAGTTGGCCGACACAGATACCGACGGATTGGCGGATGGTCTGGAAATCAATGAATATTGGACGCTGCCATTGGTCGCAGATACCGATGGCGACAAATTTATTGATGGAGTAGAGGTGCGCCTGGGCACCGATCCAATCGAGTCCAGCAGTCACCCAAATCCGGACACACCAGGCTTCTCAGATCTTGATGGTGACGGCATCCCGAATAAGGAAGAGCGGTTGTTGGGCACCGATCCGCAACGTGTGGATTCGGATTTTGATGGGCTGGATGACTTCCAGGAAATCCGCAAATACCTCACATCCCCCATTCTGGCGGATAGCGATGGTGACGGAGCCTGGGATGGCGAAGAAGTGGCCAATGGTACGAATCCCTTGGCGGCGGGAAATCAGGCGCCAGCGAAAAAATAAACCTGGGTTGCAGAGGCTGGGAGTATCCTAAGTTACGAATTCAACCGTCTGCAAAACCTAAAGCTGATGTGATATCCTATCCGGTCATTTGGCGTGCTGATGCCTGGATTAGCAATAATTCACGCTCAATGCGCAGAGACTAAAATAACAAATGGCAGCCGCCATCCTTGGGAGAGGCCACTCGCGAGTGGTGATTACGAAATATATGTCAAAGCAAAACCAGTTTTCTCGTGAAGAATTATTGACCTGTGGCCGGGGTGAAATGTACGGGCCGGGTAATGCTCAACTACCACTGCCGCCTATGTTGATGTGTGATCGCATCACCCATATTTCGGATGAAGGTGGTGAATTTGGCAAAGGTGAGATCATTGCTGAACTGGATATTACGCCAGACCTGTGGTTTTTTGACTGCCATTTTAAAAATGACCCGGTTATGCCCGGTTGTTTGGGGGTTGATGCCATGTGGCAGTTAGTTGGGTTTTTTCTCGGCTGGATGGGCGGCCCCGGTCGGGGTCGGGCGCTGGGTGCTGGTGAGGTGAAATTTTTTGGTCAGGTGACGCCAGCCAACAAAAAGGTAACTTATCGCATTAATATGAAGCGCGTTATCTTACGTAAACTGGTGATGGGTATTGCCAATGCGGTGATGGAAGTGGATGGTAGGGAAATCTATTCCGCCAATGATTTGCGCGTGGGTCTGTTTACCTCGACGGAAGATTTCTAGTATCGTCTACCCGACGAAGGTAAGTTATTGATTTTAGTAAAAATTGAGTAAAAGAGTTAAGTAGGAGGAAAACGTTTTGAAACGTGTAGTCGTCACTGGCTTGGGCGTCGTGTCCAGCATCGGTAACAATAAGCAAGAAGTGGCGGAGTCACTTCGTGAAGGCCGTTCGGGCATCAGCTTTAGTCAGGAATATGCAGATCTTGGTTTTCGTAGCCACGTGCACGGTAAAGTGGATCTGGATACTAAAGCGCTAATCGACCGCAAGCTGTATCGTTTTATGGGTGATGCGGCAGCATTCAATTATCTAGCGATGAAAGAAGCTGTGGAAGACGCCGGGCTTACGGAAGCAGAAATTTCCAATCCGCGCACAGGCTTGATTGTGGGTTCCGGTGGCGCTTCCACTGAAAATACTGTGTTGGCAGCGGATCTGCTGCGTTCCAAAGGCGTACGTAAAGTCAGTCCCTTCATGGTGCCACGTACCATGGGTAGCACCACTTCGGCTTGTCTTGGCACCGCGTTCAAAATCAAGGGTGTGAGTTATTCTATCAGCTCCGCCTGTTCCACTAGCGCACATTGCATCGGCAATGCCATGGAATTGATCCAGATGGGCAAGCTGGACCGCGTCTTCGCCGGTGGCGGCGAGGAGCTACACTGGACGCAATCGGTGCTGTTTGATGCCATGGGCGCATTGTCCTCCGAATACAACGAGACACCGGAAAAGGCTTCGCGTGCCTATGACGCCGACCGCTACGGATTTGGGATTGCCGGTGGTGTCGGTCTGCTGGTACTGGAGTCACTGGAGGTGGTTCAGCTGCACGGTGCAAACTTGTATCCCGTCCTGACCGCCCCCCCCCCCCC
>CAZXZI010000146.1:0-6549 GCA_964645165.1 uncultured Ectothiorhodospiraceae bacterium | reverse complement strand
ACCCGCAGAACCCACTAACAATGAACAACCAACATGAGGATAAGTTCATGAAGCCTTCATTTACCACACTAGGAATATTGCTGAGCCTTGCGCTATTTAGTGCCAGCAATGTGTCCGCTGGCGACAAAAAAGAATTGCTATTCGGCTCCGTTGCCATGGATATCCCCGCGGTAATGCACAAACGACTCAAACCGCTGACACGCTATTTGAGCGAAAAACTCGGCCGCCCTGTATCCCTAAAATTATCGCCTGACATGGGTGCTGCAATACGAGAAGTGGCAGACAGAAACGTTGATCTGGCTTACCTCACCCCCGTGGCTTACCTTAAAGCGCATGCCAAAGGTGGGGCAAAAATTGTGGTTAAAACTGTTACCAAAGGAAAAGCATCATTCCAATTAATGATTGTGGTCAAAGAAAATAGTCCCTACAAAACGGTTGCCGACCTCAAAGGAAAAACCTTCGCCTTTGGTGATAAAAGAGCCCTACTACAACGTGCCGCCGTAGTCGGTGCAGGTATAAACATGGAAGACTTCGCCAGTTATAAATTCATTGGTCACTACGACAACATCGCCCGTGCCGTACTCAACGGCGACTTCGATGCCGGTATCTTAAAAGACACCATGGCCTTTGCCTGGCAAGGAAAGGGCTTGCGTATTCTCGCCGAATCACCTGCGCTGCCACCCTACAACATCGCCGCCAGCGGAGATGTTGATAACGAAACATTAACGAAACTGAAAGATGCTTTTTTAAGCCTCGACAAATCAAACCCTGATCATCTAAAAGTCATCAAAGCCATTGATAAAAAATATGACGGCTTTGCTGCCACCAGCGATGCGGAATACGATGTGGTCCGCGAGCTGATTAAACCATTCAACTAATACCCTTCTATTCTGTTGGCCAATAAAAAAGGCCGCACATGTGCGGCCTTTTTTATTGGCTGGTTATTACACTACGGAATATGATCCAGATCTCCACCTTCTTTCTCGACAGGCATCAGATCTTCTTTACTAATACCCAAACTCAGCGCACTGGAGCTGGCCACATAAATCGATGAATAGGTACCCACTATCACACCGATAATCAACGCGGTTGCAAAACCGTGGATGAGTTCGCCGCCCACCACAAATAAGGCGATCAATACCAGTAATGTGGTCACCGATGTCATCATGGTGCGCGACAAGGTCTGGTTCAAAGAATTGTTAACGATTTCAATACTGCTGCCTTTGCGCATTTTGCGGAAGTTCTCACGAATGCGGTCAAACACCACAATGGTGTCATTCAGTGAATAACCGATTACCGCCAGGATTGCCGCCAACACCGTTAAATCAAAATCCAACTGAAACAGCGAGAACATCCCCAGGGTAATAATAACGTCATGGATCAAGGCAGTAACCGAACCAATCGCAAAACGATATTCAAAACGAAAACCGACATAAATCAAAATGCAGATCAGGGCATAAATCATCGCCAGGCCGCCATCATTGGCCAGCTCATCACCCACTTGTGGACCCACAAACTCCACCCGTCGCATGTCGATTTTACCTTCCTCAACACCATGCAAAGCAGACATTACTTTGGAACTGACTTCAGCATTACTCTTACCTTCCTGCGGAGCAATACGCACCAGGATATCTTTTGCAGCGCCGAAATGCTGTGCCACTGCCTGGGGAAAACCAGATTTTTCTAATGTCGAACGCACCACGGTCAGATCGACGGGATGTTCGTAACCCAATTCAATCAAGGTACCACCGGTAAAATCCAGGCCAAAATTCAGACCGCGTGTTACCAATGAGCCGATGGAAATTAAAATCAATAAACCCGAGAACGTTACCGCGAGCATACGCTTACTCATAAAATCAAACGTTGTGGTTTCTTTAAATAGCTGCATGATGCATTCCTAAAATGAATGAA
Organism: uncultured Ectothiorhodospiraceae bacterium; assembly: GCA_964645165.1. Classification (GTDB taxonomy): domain Bacteria; phylum Pseudomonadota; class Gammaproteobacteria; order SZUA-152; family SZUA-152; genus SZUA-152. The sequence goes on along the minus strand of CAZXZI010000146.1, from coordinate 4,638 downwards.
GCGGAGTTAATAAAAAGTCATTAACCACTAGATCGACAGTTTCTTCACCTGACGATTGCCGTAGAGCAAATTTATTACTGCGCGCGTTCCCATGATCGCGGTAAACATGGATGTCATGATGCCGATGGACAAGGTGATCGCAAAGCCCTTGATCGAGCCGGTACCAAAACCAAATAGAATCACCGCGGCAATGAGCGTGGTGATATTCGCATCGGCAATCGTAGAAAAAGCTTTGGCATAACCAGAGTTAATGGCTGCCTGCGGACTAATACCATTGCGCAACTCTTCTCGAATACGCTCAAAGATCAGCACATTGGCATCCACCGCCATACCCACGGTGAGTACGATACCTGCGATGCCCGGCAAGGTTAAAGTGGCTTGCAACATAGACAGCACCGCGACGATCACCACTAGATTAAAGCCCAGTGCCAAATTAGCCACCATGCCAAAACCCCGGTACCACACCGCCATGAATACCAACACCATCACAAAACCGATCACCACCGAGGCGAAACCCTTATTGATATTGTCTTGTCCCAGGCTTGGGCCAATGGTGCGCTCTTCAATAATTTCAATAGGTGCTGCCAACGCACCGGCACGCAATAACAGCGCCAGATTATGTGCTTCCTTAGTGCTATCCAGACCCGTGATTTGAAAACGTTTGGAGAGCTGTTCCTGAATGCGTGCGGTGTTAATCACCTCTTCCACCGTGCGCCGTGTTTTTACCTGCTTGCCAGCCACCGTGCGGGTTTCAGTTTTGCGTTCGATGAACACCACGGACATCAGTTTTTTGACGTTTTCGCTGGTCACTTTGCTGAAAATCTTGGCACCTTTGCCATCCAGGGTAATGTACACCGCCGGGGTGCCACTCTGTTTTTCCAAACCACTGGAGGCATCGATAATGTAATCACCCGTGAGCATCACGCGGTTTTTCAGCAAAGCATGGCCACCTTCGCGCTGGGTGTAGAGTTTCAAGCCTGCTGGCACACGACCGGTACGCGCCGCATCTTCCGCATCGTGTGTTTCATCAGTAAGGCGGAATTCCAGGGTCGCGGTAGCGCCCAGAATTTCTTTGGCGCGAGCCGTATCCTGCACACCCGGCAATTGCACCACAATGCGATTGTCGCCCTGCTGCTGAATCACCGGCTCTGCAACACCCAGTTCATTAACACGATTACGCAGCGTAGTAATATTTTGCTTCAACGCCAGCTTGCGAGTTGCAAGTTTTTCTTTTTTAGCTAACCGCGCTAACAAGAAATAGCTGCCCTCACGATCTACCTGATCAATCAGCAAATCAGGGTAATCTTTATCCAGCAATAACTGCGCTTTGTCACGTGCTTCCGTGGATTTAAATTTAACTTCTACCGCGCTATCGCCTTCTTTACCTACGTAGCGACCGATCTTGGCGTAGCGCACTTTGTTTGTTCGTAGTAGACCACGGAAATCACCGATGTAGCGTTCTTCTGCCTGATGCACTGCCGCATCCACATCCACTTCCATCAGGAAGTGCACACCACCGCGCAAATCCAACCCCAGATACATGGGTGCTGCATCAATCGCACGCAGCCACTCCGGCGTACGGGGTGCCAGATTCAGCGCCACTACATAACCGCGACCCAAACCATCTTTCACCACATCCTTGGCCTTGATCTGGTCTTCGATATTGGCGAAGCGCACCAGAATTTGCTCATTCGCCAGTTCGATGATGCGGGCAGGCACCTTGGCGTCCTGCAACAACTTACGCACTTTTTCCTGTGTGGTGATATCCACCGCCGTGGTACGGCTGGACGAGACCTGCAAAGCGGGATCATCGCCGTACACATTCGGTAACGCATACAAAGCGCTTACCACAAGCACAATAATAAGGAGCAGGTATTTCCAGGCAGGATACTGATTCATGAGAGGCTATCCGTTGAGATTTTTAAACAGGATGATGGAAACAGGAATAGAAACGAAAGAAGCTGTGTTTATTCAGACTTCATAGTGCCTTTAGGCACCAGTGCAGAAACCGACTGCTTTTGTACTTTGACTTCCACGCCCTCGGCGACTCTCACTGTAAGGAAGCTTTCACCCACATCGGTGATGCGTCCTAACAATCCACCATTGGTAACTACTTCATCGCCCTTGGACAAAGTTTCCACCATGCTTTTGTGTTCCTTGGTGCGCTTACTCTGTGGGCGAATCAGCATGAAATAAAACAACACAAAAATCAGTAACAGCGGCAGCATGCCTAACAGGCCACCACCGGGTTGACTAGCACCCGCCGCAGCGGCGCCTTCGGCGAAGGCATCAGAAATGAAAAAACTCATGGACTATTCTTCCTTATTATCTACTTATTCTACGTTAAACAGGTGAGTTCACCTGCCAGCATCATGCTAAAAAAGGGCGCTATTATTACACACTCGCGGGTTTTTGTGCGGGTCGTTTTGCTTCTCGTAGGGTGGGCATTGTCCACCGTCTCGAGACCAAAGTAATGTCGCCGGTAGGCAATGCCCACCCTACGGTGACTCCTGCCCCCGCTGCTCATAAAATCCGGCCACAAATGCCTCCAGCTCCCCGGCCTCGATGGCATCCCGCAGGCCGCGCATTAAATCCTGATAATAATGAAGGTTGTGAATGGTATTAAGCCGTGCGCCAAGAATCTCGCCGGTCTTGTCCAAATGACGCAAATAGCTGCGACTGTAATGCTGACAGGTGTAGCAGCCACACTGGTCGTCCAGTGGACGGGTATCCAATTCGTGGCAGGCGTTGCGGATTTTGATCGTGCCCTGGCGGGTAAAGATATGGCCATTGCGGGCGTTGCGGGTGGGCATCACGCAGTCAAACATATCCACCCCACGCAGCACGCCTTCCACCAGATCCTCCGGCTTGCCTACACCCATCAGATAACGGGGTTTATCGGCGGGCAGCAACGGCGTGGTGTGGCCCAACACGCGCATCATGTCTTCTTTAGGTTCACCCACGGAGAGGCCGCCGATGGCGTAACCGTCGAAGCCGATGTCTACTAGCCCAGCTGCTGATTCCGCGCGCAGGTTTTCAAACATTCCACCCTGCACGATGCCGAACAGGGCATTGGGATTGCCTTCGGTCGCTCCCGGTGTCCTCGGCAACCGCTCCATACGTTGCTCTACCTCCTGCGTCCATGCAGTCGTGTCTCCTTTATGCCCTTCAGGGTACGCGACACTCGCACACCCCTGTGCATCGAACGCATCTCTCGAACGCTGCCCCCAGCGCAGTGACAGCTGCATGGAATCCCGTGCCTGCTGCTCATCCGCCGGATATGGGGTGCATTCATCGAAGCACATCACGATATCCGAACCCAAATCCCGCTGCACATGCATGGATTCCTCGGGGCCGAGAAATACCTTGTCGCCGTTCACCGGCGACTGAAAGGTCACACCCTCTTCGGTGATCTTTCTCATTTTACCCAGGCTGAACACCTGAAAACCGCCGGAGTCGGTAAGGATGGGGCCCTGCCAGTGCATAAAATCATGCAGATCGCCGTGTGCTTTGATGACCTCGGTGCCGGGGCGCAGCATCAGATGAAAGGTGTTGCCGAGAATGATTTCCGCGCCCATGCCCGTGAGTTCTTCCGGGGTCATGGCCTTCACCGTGCCGTAAGTGCCCACGGGCATAAAAGCAGGTGTTTCTACCGTGCCGCGATCAAACGTGAGGCGGCCTCGACGAGCAGCGCCGTGGGTCTTAAGGAGATCAAAGTTCATAAGGATATTATTTTTTCAACGCAAAGGCGCGAAGGATGCAAAGTTTCTTTTTTTACCGTCACTCCGGCGTACGACTCCATGGATGGAGGAGGTAGAGCGGCGCAGGAAGCCAAAGCTGAGGCCGGAGTCCAGGGAAAATAGCGCTGAATTCCGGCCTTCGCCGGAATGACGAAAATCAAGTTTATAGGAAAGCAGTGATGCGAGACAGATTATTGACCGCAACATGAACAGTGTACTTAATAAGCTAAGCACTATGCCTCATCACCCAGGAAACCGAGAATCTCTTTTTCAATATCCTGCTTATCGATCACCGTTTTTTGCGCAATCTCTTTGTCAAACAAAGCCGTGATCTGAGCAGGAATATTGATATTCGCTTTCTTGGCGATCCTCTTCAAAGCGTCAAGATCATGCTCAAAACTTTCACCGGTTAAGGCATTGGCGATGACAGGTGAGAACTTGGTCCACTCTGCCGTTGAATACGCAATCGTCTTAATAGACTTATCTTCACGACAGGTGTCGTAGGTTTTGAAACAGGTCGCGGTGTGAGGGCACATGAGATAGCCTGCCTGGTCAAAAGCCTGCTTGATGTAGCCCATGCCTTCTTCATCAGTACAGAAATCGGCGGCAAAGATTGCCTGGAGTTTGCTTAATTCATCCGCGGTTAATTCATAGCATTTTTCGTAATCAAGTTTGTGCATCAACTCTTTGGTGCGTTCAGCACCGAACAGGTCAAACAAAACACGTTCAACATTGGAAGACTTTAAGATATCCATCGCCGGTGAAGTCGTAGGGATAACGCTCTTGTCTCTTATGTCATAACGCCCGGTGGTAATGAGCTGAGTCAATACATTGTTGTTATTTGATGCGATGTGAATCTGTTTAACGGGCAAGCCCATTTTCCAGGCGTAGTAACCAC
>CAZXZI010000145.1:0-6556 GCA_964645165.1 uncultured Ectothiorhodospiraceae bacterium | reverse complement strand
ATCCTATTCGGGAATGTCCGCGCGCTGGCGCCGATATTCTTCGTAGCTGGGATGCTCCGGATCGCAGTTGGGTTGCCCCGTGCGTTCGATGCATTGACGCTGATACAAGGCATCATAACTACTCCGCTTCACTTGTTTTGACGTGCAGCCGCTGAGTATCACCATCAGGCCCAGCGGAATGAATCGTGGTGAAGCGTTCATAATTAAATACAACATCATTAAATATCCCATTCATGAACTGGCACGCCGGTGTGTTGACGTTGCAAATAAGCGCTTAACAATTGTGACATGTGATCGCCATTCGTTGTACCGAGAGTAGCCACAAAGGCACGTTGCCATGCGGCGCCGTTGCAGGCATTGCTCACGCGTGCCTCGATGATATCGAGATAACGGCTACTGTCGGCATCATCCATGCCCAGTGACGCCAGCCCTTCGCGCGCCATGGGCAGCAGGACTTTCAGAATCAGCGATTGTGCCTGATGCTTTTGTCCGTCCAGCCAGACGATGTGCGCGTCGAGCCCGTGTTGGGCGCAGGCGTAGAAATTGTCGCGGGCAATGGCGAACGGCAATTCCGTTTCCGGTGCTGTTTGTCCTTCGCACAGAGCCTGAGTCAGGCCGTAAAAAAATGCAGCGTTGGCAATGCCGTCGATAATGGTGGGACCGGCGGAGGCCACGCGTTGCTCAATGCGAAGATGGGGTTTTCCGCTGGCATCAAAACCAATCAACGGCCGGTTCCAGCGCCACAGGGTGCCGTTGTGCAGGCGCAGGTGTTCCAGTTGTTCCGGTGGGCTGTCGAACTGAATAGGCAGTAACACGGGAAAGTGTTCGAGATTTTCGGTGAAACACTCCATCACCGAATTGCGCACGTAGCCGGAGCCAAAGCTCACCCGCCGCATGGGGCCATGCGCGTTGTCTTCGTAACCACCCACTTCCACGGCCTGCTCAAACAACGGGATGCGGGTTTCCGCCCACAAATCGTGGCCAAACAGATAGGGTGAGTTGGCGCTGACCGCCACCAGCGGCGCGGAACAGATGATGGAGGCGTTGTAGGCGCGTACCGCCAGCGCCGGTGGTACCTGCAGATGAATCTGAAACGAGGTGGTGGCGGATTCCAGCATGACATCGTCGTGCTCGGCACGCAGGATGTCACGGTCAACGCCCTGACCGTGGATGTCCAGTTGCAAGGGGCGTCCGCCGCGCAGCCGCAGCACCTGCGAATTGAGTGCCACGTAACGATTCATGGCCGAGAGGTTTTCCATCACCAGATCCGAATTGCGCACCGTGGGCAGGATGCCGATCATTACCAGATCGGACGCCAGGTCGTGCGCAGTTTGAACGCCCGCCTGCCACCCGGCCTGTAATTGTTGTTCGAGAGTGGACAGTGCCTTGCCGGTGAGCGGCGCCGGGTCCACATTGAATTCAACATTGAAGGTGGCGAGCTCGGGAGAAACTAGCGGATTGTTCAGGCGTTGCAGGAAGGTTTGGTTAATGGGCGCCGGGTGCAGATGTTCATCCACCAGCCAGGCCTCCAGCTCAAAGCCGGCCACCGGTGGATGGTCATCGAATTGGCCTTCAGCAAAATAGCGGCCGAGCAGCTCGGTTTCCTGGGTAAGCCGCTGCATAAAGGCATCGAAATCCCTTTGCTGGAAATGGCTGTGGTCGATTTCCTGACCCATGGGCTATTAATGCCTATTTTGTTGGGTAGCGTCCAGTGCTGTTGTACAAAAAATAAACTGGACACGACTGACCGGTATGTTTTTATCCAACTTAGATAAGTGACCAAAAATAATAATGCGCAAGTATCTCGTTTATAAAATCTCGTATATCTGGGCAGAATACCGGTAAGTTATTAATAGGTTGTTACACTGTTGTCCCACTAGCCCCAGATTCGTCATCCCGGCGAAGGCCGAAAAGAGACCGGCGGTTTTCATGTCTCCAATGCCGTCATGCGTCCAGCTTCCCAACTACCGTGTCATTTGCACCAAAAAAATGTAAGTTTAGTAGGACAGTAGTGAGGTTGTTAGTATTATTTGTAAACTGAGGTCTCACGATAAAGTAGATAACGAGACAGGGCATCTCGTAAATCAAGCTGTTATGCTTTGTAAAGAGTGAGATGCCCCAAACTAATGCCGAGCAAGCGAGAGTACTAGCCAGAAACAGCACAGACTGCTCGTTTCTGCTTACGCATTTAATCAGACAAAATGATGGGCGGTCTGATGTTGAAGCACAGCATATCTTGAAACTGATCTTCGATCTGGGAACAGTTCCCCCAAGCCCAATGTTTATCGCCACCGCAACAGGCTGGTTCGGCACTTCATCCCCGTATGTGTTTAATCCGGTATCAGGCGCACTAGACGGGAGCATTAGCAACAAGGTCGTATGTTTCACCGAAAGCACATTGTCCGGGCTAAAAGCGCACCGAGATCTGTTTAAAGTGAAGTAAGGAGTCGCGTTTGATCGAGATGCCTTATTTGAAAAAGGCGCAAACCCTTGCATCAACATCCGAGATGTCGCTATTGCGCTCCACAACAAGCTTTATGGGTAGTCCTTATCAGCATTACATGTACAATTTCATTCCTACGGATTTGCAGCCATTCGTGAACGTAATCCACGATTCCCTTGATGCAACGTACGAGAGAGAATGGAGGCACCCGGTCGATTTGCAGTTTGAATGGAGTGAGGTGAAATTTGTTTTCTGCACTGAAAGAGATTTCGCCTTACTCAAGGATGTTCAGGCTAATGCCATGCCTTTTTGATCGGGTGTAGCCAGGCAGGGTGTGCACTGTGCACCAGCAGGCTTGATTTAAGAGCGAGATAGAAATAAGAAGCCCATACCGAAATATCGTATTCAGACATCATTCGGCGAATGTTCTTTGAATTCACGGTGCGCAATGCGCACCCTACCGGGCTAGGCGTCAATAGTTACATGAAGATCTTTCTTATACTACTGTGGTTGATCCCCCTCACTGCATTTGCCAGCTCACTCTCACATACGAAGTGGGTAGACGAAACCGTATCCCAATGTCCGACGGCCATCTTCTTTGGTGTCAAAAAATATATTTTCTTAAACAAATGTTACGCACGTGGATCAGATGGTGTTGTTGAGAAGGGGAACTATTCTGTGTCTGGAAAGACACTGACTCTTTCCAATAGACACTCTACCGCGCCACGCAATTTTGAGTTTGTGCCACGGAATATAAATAGTATTCTCATTATCTCCCTTAGTGAATATCGCTTTGTGGTCAACATCGGAGGTAAGCCATGGAATTTTCGACGCGTGATCCACGGGCATTCGGACAAACCAATGAACAAGGCGGTAAAGAAGGCAATAAAGTATTCCCCTTCCTAGTTAGATGCACTCAATGCGCGGGACGCTTTTTTTAGTGAGGAGTTTTAGTGTGGCCAGATTAAAATTTTATGCACACGAATCCCCCCCAAAAATGCGATGACCTACCCTCCTGGGTGCAGTGGTTGGCGCAGGACGCCGACGGCACCTGGTGGGCGTACGAGGCCGAACCCAACGAGGCTGATCACGGCTGGTACGAAAACGAAGTGGGTCGCTGCCTGCGACTCGAGACCGGCAGCGCCAATCCCGACTGGCGGGAGAGCCTGCGTCGACGTGCTGACTGAGGCACCACAATCATCGCCTTCGCGACCATGGTCTTCATGAGAAACTGGCGTACACTTTTACAGATCAGCTAAGCACAGTTAGGCTCGCGCTATGCTCCGTACAATGCTGTGCAAAGGAGACTGCAATGACATCGGTTATTTATGCGTCACTTTCTACCTTGTTGATTGTTTGGCTATCAATGAACGTCATCAACAAGCGCAGGGAGCACAGGGTCAGTATCGGGGATGGCGGCAATGAGGCATTGGCTACCGCCATGGCGGCGCAATCCAACGCCATTGAATACATCCCCATCGCCTTGTTGCTGCTGTTTGTACTGGAGTACAACCACGCGAATCTGCTGTTGGTACATGGCCCGGGTATTGCGCTGATCGTCGGGCGTGTCATCCATGCCAAGGGGATGTTGGCTGCGAAACCCAAGAAGCGTGTGTTGGGAATGCAGATTACACTTTTTACATTGATTGGTCTGGCCATCATCAATCTTGTCTATCTGCCCTATGCACAGTTAGTTGGGCACTAAGCAAAACAATCCATGAGAGCAACAACAATGAAACCTTTTATCGCTTATCGTAATCCTGGCCTGACAAAGCTTGGTTTGAAATACATCGGTTTGAAACATATTGGCTTGAAATACATTGCTACCAGCCTGCTATTCGCCACCCTGCCAGCCTGTGAGTATTTTTCCTCCGGGGATAATTCTGCCGACGGCCTGCAACGGTCGGGCACGGTGGAGATGCGCGAGACGGATGTGGGTTTCCGCGTGGCGGGGCGCATCGACCAGTTGCTGGCGGATGAGGGTGATGTGGTGCAGGTCGGCCAACCCTTGGCCACTCTGGACGACAGCAATTACCAATTAGTGCTGCAACGCGCCGCAGGCGAGTTTGGCGGCGTTGCGGGCTGGCACCCGCAAGCAGGAGATCAAGGCCGCCCAGACTGAGGTCGATCGCCAACTGGCGTAGCAGCGTTTCGCCAGCGCCGACGTGAAACGGGTCAGCCGTTTGGTGGGCGACAAGCTGGCCAGCGAAGAGGCATTGCAAAAGTCCCAACTGGGTTACGAGGCAGCACTGGCCGGTGTCGAGGCCGCGGAGCAACACCTGGCCCTGTTAAAAGAAGGCCCTCGCCAGCAGGATATCGACCGTGCCGCGGCGCAACTGGCGGCCAGCCAGGCGGGGATGCAGCTTGCCCAACAGCGGCTCGATGACACCCGGCTGAATAGTCCGGTGGACGGCATGGTCAGTGTGCGTCTGGCCGAGGCCGGCGAGGTGGTTGGCGCAGGGATACCGCTGTTGCGCATTGCCGCCGCCGCCCGCCCCTGGGTGCGGGCCTATCTGCCCGAGACTCGGTTGTCTCGGGTGAAACTGGGTCAGCCGGTGGAGGTGCGCGTGGACGGCCTGCCGAACACCGTGTTGCAGGGACGGCTTAGCTATCTCTCGCCCAAGGCCGAATTCACCCCCAAGACCGTGGAGACCCGCGAGCTGCGCGTCGATCTGGTCTACCGCATTAAGGTCACGGTGGATAATCCCCAGGGTTTGCTCAAGCAGGGCATGCCGGTGGATCTCAGCCTGCAGCCCGCGACGTCGACGACCCGGCCATGAGTCCTGCGGCCATCACGGTCGACGGCCGACCGTTGTTGGAGGATTTGAGCTTCGAGGTCGCCGCCGGCAAGTCCACCGTGCTCAAGCTGTGACGGCGCGATGACCCTGATCGGCGCCGGTGCGCTACTGATCAGTTTGTGGCGGGTACGTTGATGAAATGGGATTCAGTGACAGAGTACCGAGGTTTACCCTCGGCAGGCAGCGGGAACCGCACAGCTTGCAGTTATAATGTCCTGTTGATTTATCTAAAGTAATTTACGATATCTTGACATGTCAAGATTGGCCATCTAGGCTTCTTGCATGGCTACTATCAAAATCAGTTCAAAGGTCGAAGAGGCGGTGTGGAACGAGTTGAAAGACGCCGCGCGGGAATCTCACCAGAATGTCTCCGGCATACTCACCGAAGCGATCAGCGATTATCTACGTCGCCGTCGCATTCGCCCGGTGGTGAAAAGCCACCTGCAAGACGCCCTGCGGGAAAACGAAGAATTAGGCCGGCTTCTTGCTAAATGAAGCCAAGTAACACCGTGCAGTTTTTATCGCTGGACGAGGTGGTGGAAATCCACACAGTGCTTATCGAGCGTTTTGGCGGCCCGCCGGGCGTGCGGGATTTGGGCCTGTTGGAAAGTGCACTCTACCGGCCGCAAACCGGTTATTACCAGGATTTGCTGGAAATGGCCGCCGCCCTGTTTGAATCGCTCATCAAAAATCACCCCTTCGTAGATGGCAACAAGCGCGTGGCTTTTTTTGCCACGGACGTATTCCTGCGGCTAAACGGTTATAAATTCCAGGTGGAAGCAAAATCGGCCCACCGGTTTTTAATGAATTTGTTTGACGCCAACAGCTGTGATCTGGCGCAGCTGCATCCGTGGGTGGAAAAAAGCGTGCAGAAGATTTGACAGCGCTATCGATTTACAAATCAATCAGTCTGACCCTATCGATCCTTAAATGGCTTCGGTGATTATCCATTTACTCGCTTAGCCATCGTATTCAACAGAAATGTTAGCGGTAATCATCATAACGTAATGCAATATTGCCGTGCTCAGTTCGTAGTCTTTGCGATCAAAATGGAACTTAAAATCTTGAAACGCAATCTTGAAATCACGGTAGTCATCAAGTGTGCTCAATTTGATGGGTGATGTCCCGCCCGGAATGAGTTTTTTAGCTTTGACCCAATCATGATTAATGACGATGGGGTCAATATTATTATTCTTTGGGAAATGAATAACGTAGTCAAAAGCGAGTTTTTTTGTTCCGTCACAGGATGAGAGTTTTTCAGTAACCGCTCAACAAACCCCATCTTGCAAATTAACATTCCAGGGTAATAAGGCTT
>CAZXZI010000144.1:0-6581 GCA_964645165.1 uncultured Ectothiorhodospiraceae bacterium | reverse complement strand
AAGTCGATGATGCGCACTTTACCGGTAGCATCGAGCATAATATTTTCTGGCTTTAAATCCTGATGCAACATTTCCAGTCGATGAAAGGCACGCAGGCCGGTGACTATTTGTTCCACCAGTAACCGCACTTCTTTGATGTCAGGTTTGGAGTGCTGATCCATCCACTGCCGCAGAGTTTGCCCGTCAATGTACTCGGTGACGTAATACAGAAACTGCCGCGGCCGGTCTTTATTGTAAATGGTGAGCACTCGTGAATTATGAATGCGTTTGCCCACCCATTCTTCTCGAATGAAACTTTCGATGTAGGTAGCGTCGTCTTCAAAATTAACAGAAGGTGTTTTGATCACGACTGGCTGGCCGGTTTCAACATCTTCGGCTTTGTAAACCTGGGTCCGATTACTGGCGTGGATTTCACGCACAATGCGATAACCGTCGAGAATCATGCCCGGCTCAAGATCGGGCGGAAAGGGCAGGCGGGTGAGTTCGTTGTGTGCTTCGTTGGCGGTTTGCACCGGCAAGGTATCAACGCGTAGTACCTGACACGTGATGTTATCGGTGCTGCCGTTATCCAACGCAAACTGTACGATGGCTTTTGCCGCCTGATCCAAATTGTGGTTTTTGGTAATCAGTTGCGCGATTTTTTTATCCGGCATGAAATCATGTACGCCATCGGTAGTCAGCACATAAATATCACCGGCTTCCAGTTCGGTTTTGCGATAATCGATTTCCAGGTGAATATCGATGCCCATGGCGCGATTGAGAAAATCCTTGTCGCCCACCCAACGTCGGTGATCCGTGGTGAGGCATTCCAGGTCTTTTCCCTGTAAGAGATACACACGTGAGTCGCCCACATGAAAAATATGCCCGGTGGTGGATTTCAACACTAACGCACTGAACGTCGTTAACATGCCCTGGGAGGATTCATCATGTTGCTGGCCTTTGCTGTAAAGCCAACTATTAATTGCGGTAAGAATTTTGTGTGCCGAGGTTTTGGTGGTCCACGAATCGGGCGTGGAATAATAGTCGGAAAGAAAACTGCCTACGCAGGATTCCGCCGCCTCACGCCCGGCGATGCTGCTACTCACACCGTCGGCAATAGCAATGGCGATGCCTTTATTTTTCAGTTGCGGTTCTTCGGGAATGAGTGCGCCGTAAAAATCCTGGTTCTCGTCTTTGAGTCCCTGTTCCGAGTGTTGGCCGATGGTGATGCTGAGTTTGGTGGTCATGGTTTGTTTTGCTAAAACTATTTACCCGGTTCGCCGGCAAAAAAAGATTCCATTTCGGGAATAAGCTTTTCCTGATATTGCCTTAACCAATAGTCGAGATGAAATCGGTACTTTTTCTCAATCATCAGCATGTGTGCATATTCTTTGACGAGGTCGCGTCGAGCATTGTCTATGTGCTCGGGTTTTTTGTCGAAAAGTTCTTCATACCACCCTGAAATAAATTCGTCATCAAACTGGTACTGACTGCGAATCGTTTTTGTCAGAAAATAGGCACACATTTGTTCTTCTGTGAATTTCTTTCGTAGTTTCTCCTCAACCTGTTTTTCGGCGTCTGTTAGTTTGTCCACCATTTTTGGCATCGTTGAATCCTGTGATGTTGTTTGAACATCTAACAATTATTATTGGATGACTGACTGTTTTACTTCACATCAATCATGTGTACCGTACCATCCGGCATAATCTCTGCCGTCTTCCCCTTGGGTTCATCGAGGAAGGCGAGGATCAGCAAAAACACAAAGGCTGCGACCATGCCGATGAACAGGAAGAACTGATCATACTCTACCAATGAGTTGACGGTGAGAAAGATCACTGCACCAACGTTGCCAAAGGCGCCAACCATGCCGGCAATTTGCCCGGTCATGCGGCGTTGTACCAGCGGCACCATGGCGTATACGGCACCGGAACCGGCCTTGGAGAAAATACCGCCGACGATGGTTACCGCCACCACCATCCACACCGGCCAGCCTTTATCCACCAAACCCAACACCAGAAAGCTGGAGGTGATGCCGGCAAAGACAATGCCGAGGGTCAGCTTGCGGCCGATCTTGTCACTAATCCAACCGCCACCGGGGCGTGCTACCAGATTGATAAAGGGGTAGATGCCCGCGAGTAGTGCAGCAGTGACTTTGGGTACGTCAAACCAGTTAACGTAAAACATGGCGAGCATTGAAACCACCGCCAGTTCAGTACCGAAGGTTACCATGTAGGCAAAGTCGAGAATGGCCACCTGTTTGAATTTGTAGCGGTGTAATTCCGGTACGGGATTGTTGAGCACGTGGCCGTTGATGTGCCAGATCTTCCACACTTGCACCAAATAGATACCTGCTAATGTGGCGTAAATAATCCACGTGGCGCTTTCACTAATCATGCCCATGTTGCTCGGCGAGAGTTTCCACGCCAGTACGACCAGTGCCAGAAACAATGGGATGTTCATTAGCATGTACAACACCAAGTCTCCTGCGCTGGTGATTTCCATGGCGCCGGTTTTTTTGGGTTTGAAGTAGGTCGAACCTTTGGGCGTGTTGGTTACGCGCGTGTAATAAAATAAGCCGTAGACAATGGCCGCGATGCTGGCAGCAGTCAAAGCAATACGCCAGCCGTTTGCATCACCCACTGCCGAAGCAATGAAGGGCAGGGAAAACGCGGCTCCCGCTGCACCAAAGTTACCCCAGCCACCGTAAATACCTTGAGCCAGCCCCGTTTGTTTGGCAGGGAACCATTCGCCGATCATGCGAATACCCACGACGAAACCCGCGCCGATGAAGCCGGAGAGGAAACGCAGCAAAGCCAGTTGCTCGTAACTGCCGGACCAGGCGAAGGCGATACTGATGGCACCCCCGCTGACCAGGATGCCGGTGTACATGATGCGTGGGCCGAACTTGTCGACTAGCATGCCGACGACAATGCGCGCGGGGATGGTCATCGCTACATTGAGAATCAGCATCACCTTGGCCTGTTGATCGGTGAGTGATAGCGCCTCTTTGATGAACGGCATGATGGGCCCCAAGCCTAACCAAACCACGAAGGTCATGAAAAAGGCGAACCAGGTGTAGTGCAGGATGCGGATGTTGGACTGTTTCAGGTCGAAGATATTAAGTTTTTGTTGCATTGCTTATTCCTGTGTCGGGCGAGTGTTGATGATGAGCACTCAGCAACAAATATGCCATCATCATAACTTATTGATAATTAACAGTAATACAGGTTTCAGCTTGCTTAGCTTGGCACTACTTCTGTGCGGTATTTCAGTGCCTGGTGCACTTGATTATCATTGCAGATGCACGGTTTTCCCTGATTTATGTGGCTGGAAAATTTAACGATTAATGCCCGTAAAAACAGTTGCTTAGTCAAAATTAATTTTGTGAAAGCCGGTGTCAGCGGACACCCTCCGGCTACCTATTTATAGAATATAAGCAGGCGCTTAATAACGAGGCATGCAGGTGGTTATTTGCACCAATTTAGTGCGTTGCGGTGGCGTTAGGATATGGGTTCTCTTTGTTGAAATTAATAAATACTTATTAAATCAATAAGTAATAGAGGATGTCGGTGTCTGGCACGTGAATTGCTAAATGTGGGTAATGAAAAAGTAATGCATTAGTAATAACAGTCCCTGGAAGCCCCATGCGCGGTTGGAGAAGTTAAATGAAAGAAAAGCTCGTCTTGATTGGTAACGGTATGGCGGGCATGCGCGCCATTGAGGAATTACTCGAAATAGCGCCGGAGATGTATGACATCACCGTGTTTGGCGCTGAGCCGTACGGTAACTACAACCGTATTTTATTGTCTCCGGTATTGGCGGGCGAAAAGACCATTGATGACATCATGCTCAATGATGATCAGTGGTATGAAGACAATGGTGTTGCGTTACACAAAGGTAAAAAGGTCAGCACGATTGATCGCCGCAATCGTCAGGTAGTGGCGGAAGATGGCACTACTGAAGATTACGATCGCCTGCTGTTGGCCACGGGTTCGAATCCTTTCATGATTCCTGTGCCGGGACATGATTTGCCGGGGGTGATCAGTTTTCGCGATATTTATGATGTGGATGTCATGCTTGAATCCTCCAAGCAACATAAACACGCCGTCGTCATCGGTGGTGGTTTGCTGGGATTAGAAGCGGCTAACGGACTTATGCTACAGGGCATGCACGTCACCGTGGTGCACCTTGGCGACACCTTGATGGAACGTCAAATGGATGCCGTCTCCGGTGGCATGCTAAAAAAATCGCTGGAAGAACGCGGTTTAAATTTTTTGATGGGTGCGAGCACTGAAGCGATTGTGGGTGAAGATCGTGTTAAGGGTGTGCGTTTTAAAGATGGACTGGAAATTGCGGCTGACCTGGTGGTAATGGCAGTGGGTATTCGCCCCAATATGGAACTGGCGCAAAACGTGGGTCTGCATTGTGAGCGTGGTGTCGTGGTGAATGACACCATGCAAACCTTTGACCCGAAAATTTATGCCGTGGGTGAATGCGTGCAACACCGTGGAGATACATACGGTTTGGTAGCACCGTTATTCGAACAGGCCAAAGTCTGCGCGAATCACCTGGCAAAAATGGGTATTGCCCGTTACGAAGGTTCGGTGACTTCTACCAAGTTAAAAGTTACCGGTATTGATTTATTTTCCGCAGGCGACTTTATTGGCGACGACAGCACCGAAGCAATTGTTATGCAGGATGCTGCACGCGGCATTTACAAAAAGATCGTGCTTAAAGACAACAAAATTCAAGGCGCCGTGATGTATGGTGACACTGTCGACGGTGCCTGGTACTTCCAGTTAATGCGAGACGGCACGGATGTCAGTGATTTCCGTACATCGTTGATGTTGGGTCAGGCTCACTTGGGCGACTCCGGGCACGGAGGCAACACAGCAGCCGCGAACATGAGTGATGACATGGAAGTGTGTGGTTGTAATGGCGTGTGTAAGGGTGACATCGTCAAAGCCATCAGTACAAAAGGCCTGTTCACGTTAGAGGATGTGCGTTCACACACCAAGGCCTCAAATTCATGTGGTTCGTGTACCGGTCTGGTGGAGCAGATATTGGCCAGTACCTTGGGTGGTGACTATTCAGCGGCACCGCACAGCAAGCCCATGTGTAAATGTACGGATCATCCCCATGATGACGTACGCAAGGTTATTAAAGAACAACACCTCACCAGTATCCGCGCAGTGATGGACTTCATGCAATGGAAGACACCGGATGGTTGTGCGTCTTGTCGCCCAGCACTGAATTATTATCTGCTCTCTACCTGGCCTGCTGAGGTGAAAGATGACTCGCAGTCACGTTACATCAATGAACGTGCTCATGCGAATATTCAGAAAGACGGCACCTATTCTGTGGTACCACGCATGTGGGGTGGTTTAACGAATCCGAAAGAATTGCGTGCCATTGCAGACGTGGTGGACAAGTTTAATGTACCGGAAATGAAAGTCACCGGTGGTCAACGTATCGATTTGTTCGGCATTAAAAAGGAAGATCTACCAGCCGTGTGGGCTGATCTCAATGCAGCGGGCATGGTGTCAGGCCATGCCTACGGTAAATCATTGCGCACGGTAAAGACGTGTGTGGGTAAATCCTGGTGTCGTTTTGGCACACAGGATTCCACCGCCATGGGTGTGGCATTGGAGCAGTTAAGCTGGGGTTCCTGGATGCCACATAAATTCAAAATGGCGGTTTCAGGTTGTCCGCGTAATTGTGCCGAAGCCACTATTAAAGACTTTGGTGTGGTGTGTGTAGATTCCGGTTACGAATTACATGTGGGCGGCAACGGTGGCATTACCGTGCGCGTTACCGACTTGCTATGCAAGGTGGAGACCGAGGAGGAGGTTTACGAATACAGCAAGGCTTTCATGCAGCTCTACCGCGAGGAGGCACATTATTTAGAACGCACAGCGCCGTGGATTGAGCGAGTCGGCTTGTCGCATATCAAACAATATGTAGAAGATGATACGGATAACCGCAAGGCTTTGGCCGGACGTTTTGATGAGTCACAAAAATATGCGCAAATCGACCCTTGGGCGGAACGTGCGAGCAAAGGTGTCGAGAAATACGAATTCACTTCTTTGAAACAGATAGGGTAATGGTTATGTCAGATTGGATTGAAGTAGGCGCAGTTGAAGATATCCCATCACTGGGAGCACGAGTTGTTTCAACGAAAGATGGAGACATCGGCGTGTTCCGAACTGCAGATGATGAAATATTTGCCTTGCGGGATGAATGTCCTCATCAGAAGGGCCCGTTGTCACAAGGTATCGTGCATGGCAAGACAGTGACGTGCCCTTTGCATAACTGGAATATTGAACTTGATGGTGGTGAAGCAGTGGCCCCCGATGAAGGGTGCGCTGCCAGTTATCCAGTAAAAATTGAAGATGGAAAGATTTTTTTATCACTTGTTGCCGCTGTTTAGCGCTTAGCCGATGAACATAAATAATAGCAACGGGTGGGAAATATTTTTGGCCGCTTGATAAAATCCTGACAAAGATAGTCGACAAAATAGATGAAAAGTGGATGTATACCACTTGTGGTTATTGTTCCAGGGGCTGCTCCATCGAATTCGGAGTGAATGCTGAAAATATGGC
>CAZXZI010000143.1:0-6599 GCA_964645165.1 uncultured Ectothiorhodospiraceae bacterium | reverse complement strand
TGATGATATATATGTTGCACCTGATACAGATTCTTGGTTTTTCGACGTTGTAAAGAGCGTAAAAGAAAAATACAGCTACTCAGAATCATTCAATATCTATAAGTCAAAACTATCAGAAGTTCCGTAAGTTAATCGACTGGCGTGTAATGGCGAATGTCCGCTACCGCTGCAAGGCGGAATGCCACTCCAGTGAAGGTTCCGCAGCTGATTGTTCAGTTGTTTTGTTTTTTTACTGGCGGAATGCTGCGTGTTCATTTTCTTTGCTTGTGCAAAGAAAACAGAACCAAATGAAAACACACCCTACGATTTTCCCGCTGCGCGGGTTCCCTGCGCTTCTTGCCTTCATTGGCGCAAAAATAAACTCGCTGCGCTCAACCAGATTTTAGCTTCCCCCAATGAAGGCTGCGATGCTCGGCTGCATCGAAGGGACTGAACGGCGTCGTAGATTCTTGGGATTTGAGCTTTTAATCCCTTGGTGTTTCACCGAGCACCGGAGTCCTTTGTGGAAAAGGCCCGCAGGGGCGCGGCATGGATACCGCGCGTTTTTCGCCAGGTCAGGGATGGCCCGTCGGAAAACCCCCACAAAGGATGAGGAGCGCAGGGCATCCCGTCAGGGATGAAACACAGGGTGGACTTTCTTTTGGTTACTTTTCTTTGGCCACTCAAAGAAAAGTAAATCGCAGCCTTTAGATCAAAATTAAGAATCCATCCGAACTCGACAGGCTGAGAAACAGTACACCAATCTTATTTTGGAGTTCACAAACTCACCCCAACCTACGGACTGGATTCCGGCCTTCGCCGGAATGACGGAAAATCTTACTTAACCGTCACCCGGGCAAAACGGCGCTTGCCTACCTGGTAAACCTGTTGTGTGCCGGCAGCAATAGTAAGTTTGTTGTCTTCAATGCGATCACCATCGATGCGCACCGCGCCCTGCTTGATCATGCGCATCGCCTCTGAGGTGCTCTTCACCAGGTCGGCCTGTTGCAACAAACTAGCGATGGCGAGATTACCTTCCGATGCAATCAATTCAACTTCCGGCATCTCATCCGGCATGAAGCCTTTTTGAAAACGGGCAATGAACGCGGCTTTGGCTTTGTCGGCTGCGGCCTGATCATGAAAACGCACGATGATTTCTTCGCATAACAGGAATTTGATATCCCGTGGATTGGTACCTTCTTCGACCTGCTGTTTGAATTCGGCAATTTTACTCATGGGGCGGAAGCTGAGTAACTCGAAGTAACGCCACATGAGTTCGTCGGAGATGGACATCAGCTTGCCAAACATTTCTTCGGCAGGCTCGTCGATGCCGATGTAATTGCCCAACGATTTGGACATCTTCTGCACACCATCAAGCCCTTCCAGCAGCGGCATGGTCAGCACTACTTGCTGTTCCTGACCGTATTGTTTTTGCAACTCTCGCCCTACCAGCAGATTAAATTTCTGATCGGTGCCGCCCAGTTCCACGTCTGCTTTCATTGCTACCGAGTCGTAACCCTGAATCAGCGGGTATAAAAACTCATGAATGGCGATGGGCTGATTGCCTTTGTACCGTTTACTAAAATCGTCGCGTTCCAACATGCGTGCCACGGTATGGCGGGCGGCGAGCTGGATCAGCCCGGCGCTGCCCAGTTTATTCATCCACTGTGAGTTGAACAGCACCTGGGTTTTGTCGGGATCGAGGATTTTAAAGATTTGTTGCTGGTAGGTTTTGGCGTTGTCTGCCACTTCTTCGGGCGTGAGGGGGGGGCGGGTGACACTCTTGCCCGTGGGGTCACCGATCATCCCCGTGAAGTCTCCAATCAGAAATAACACCTCGTGACCTAAATCCTGAAACTGGCGCAGTTTGTTAATGAGCACCGTGTGCCCCAGGTGCAAATCCGGTGCAGTGGGGTCGAAGCCAGCCTTGATGCGCAGGGGCTTGCCGCGTGCCAGCTTGGTTTTGAGTTCTTCCTCGACGAGGATTTCTTCCGCACCGCGTTTGATCTGTTCCAGGGCTTTATTCACTGCAGACATCGTCATATTTCCAACTACTCTCACATATTCATAGCAAAGTGGGCGGGGATTATACCCCATCCCACCGACTTATCCGGGGTGTTTTCAGGCCTCGGTTTGTTCACAAACCGCCCAAAATCGCTACCCACAATTTCACCCTATTTTTCTGCAAGTTCCTGCTAAAGCCTAATCATGCCCTGCCGATAGCTCTTGTAAGCATAAGCTTACAAACAGTCTCTGCTTACGCAGCCAGACTCCCAAGGAAAAGAACACGTTATGGCCGTCCCTGTTACCGTTGTTGATGATTCAAAAATTTCACGCAAAATGGTCATCCGTGCCCTCCCACCGGAATGGGATATCGATCTCACCCAGGCAGAAAATGGCGAAGAGGCCATGTCGGCTTACCGCGATGGCAAGGCCGAGGTGATGTTCCTCGACCTGACCATGCCGGTAATGGATGGCTATCAGGTGCTGGAGCAGCTGCAAAAAGAACAACTTAACACCTTCGTCGTGGTCATTTCCGCCGATATCCAGCCTGAAGCTCAGGAACGAGTGAAAAAACTCGGTGCAATGGCCTTTATCAAAAAACCAGTAAAAACCTCGGATATCGAGGATGTTTTACGCGAATATGGCATTGTCTAAGCCTGTGACTGAGCAATCAACGATGAGCATACAACCCTACAGCGAAGACCAGAATGACGCCTTGCAGGAAGTGGTGAATATCGCCATGGGCCAGGCGGGCGATTCACTGGCGCGCATCCTCGGTCATTTTGTCGAACTGTCGGTACCGCGAATTCGTCTGGTCACGGTGGAAGATGTGATTAAAACCGTGACCGACATGGTGGATGCAAAGGCCGAAATCTCTGCGATCCGCCAGGCCTTTTCCAATTCACTGCGCGGCGAAGCCATCGTGGTTTTTGCTCAGTCAGGCGCCGATGATCTGGCTGACCTGATGGGTTACGACACGGATCTGGATCAATCGGCCGAACAGGAATTGTTATTGGAAGTGGGCAACCTGCTGGTGGGCGCGGTGATCAATGGCATCTCTGAGACCCTGGAAACCGACCTCAGTTTTTCCGCCCCTTCACTGATGGCCGAACGCACCCCGCTGGATCAGGTGCTGGTGCCAGAACAGCTATCTTGGGCACACGCCCTGCTGCTGGAAGTGAACTTCACCGTGGAAGGCCGCGACTTCAAATGCCACCTGCTGATGTTTATGACCGAAGAGGCCATCGACACTCTGCGCACTATTCTCGACGAATTCATGGACGGTATTTAGTCCCGCGCCTGTCCGTCACATGTCCGAAACCACCAACCTCTTAAACTTTATCGTTGACCGCGCCAACGTCGGCATCTTCGTTATCAACCGCGAGCGTGAGATTGTTCTGTGGAACCAATTCATGGAAATTAATAGCGACCGCAGGGCCGACACCGTGGTGGGAAAAAACCTGTTTGAGACTTTCCCCGAGCTACCGCAAAAGTGGCTGGATCGAAAAATAGAAAATCTGCTGATTCTCAAAAATTTTTCCTTCACCTCGTGGGAACAGCGCCCCTATTTATTTAAATTTGCCCACAACCGTCCCGTCACCGGTGGGGTAGAGTGCATGCGTCAAGACTGTACGCTGATGCCGGTGAAAGACGACAATGGCGAAGTGCAATACGTGTGCTTTACACTGTTCGACACCACGGACACCAGCATCTACCAATCCAAGTTAGAGGAAACAACGGCACAGCTGCGCGTGCTGAGCAACCGCGACGGCCTCACCCAGCTGTTTAACCGACGTTATATTGAGGAATCATTGCTAACCGAATTCAACCGTGCGCGGCGTTACGGCAACAAACTCTCGGTGATTCTCTCCGACATCGACTTTTTCAAAAAGGTCAACGATGTGCACGGCCATCTGGCCGGTGACGAAGTGCTGCGCGTGGTCTCCCAACGACTCACCAGCGGCCTGCGCGACAGCGACATTCTCGGTCGTTACGGTGGTGAAGAATTCTTGGTGGTGTTGCCAGAAACCGACATGCAAGGCGCCCACGTGCTGGCCGAGCGGCTGCGTGAAGCGGTACAGGCCTCGCCCATTGAGGCGGAAGGTGAATCACTGACCATCAACATCAGCCTGGGTGTCACCGAACTGAACGATAAAACGGCGGCCTACGCTCAGCTCATTGCTGAGGCCGACCTGGGCTTGTATAAGTCCAAGGAAAACGGGCGCAATTGTACGACCCTTTACAAGCCGGATTCTTAAACCCCTCGAGGCACTCACCTCAAATCAGTGGCCAGTAGACCCAAAACTGGCTTATCATCAAGCCAGTTTCTGATTAAAAATATAAAAACCATGCGATTCTTCACCTAAGTCACACAATTTTCAGCTTTTTTTCTTCATTGACTCCCCCTGTCGGCCGATATATAACCAACCGGACAGCATCACGCAGCCACTGTTGAGAGCCAGAGACAGCACCTGAATTTATGCGCCACAGTACCCATCACAACACCAAGCACCGCGCCGTCAGTCAGCGGGATTACAAACCTGCACTGGATACCCCATTCGCAGGTGCCGCACTCAAACCGCAGCTCGTCAATAACCTGATTAACCGCAAAGCGCACTGGATCGGCCTGGCCACCAGTCTGGCCATCCTCGTCAGTATTTTTGTACTGATCACCGACAATGCCAAAGCCACCCGCGCTGATGCACAAACCCTGATTAACACCACACCCACGGCCAGCGCTGCCGTGCAAACTCGCATCACCTTGCCGCTACCTATTCCCGGCGGCAAACTTGCCACAAAAACCAATACCTTGCCCGTTAAAACAACGCTGCAAAACCTTCACTGGAAAACTGCTACCGTTAAAAGCGGTGACAGTCTGGCTTTGATTTTTGCCCGTCAGGGCTTGAGCCCGCAGCAACTCGATAAACTCATGCGCAGCGATAAATCCACTGCCGCACTCAAACGCCTGATGCCCGGCCAACAATTCACCTTCGGTATCGACAGCGGCAAGCTGCAACAATTGACCTACAAAATTGATGATCTCAACACCCTGAATGTGAAACGGGATGTTAACGGTAACTTTGCGGTGGCCACCGACATCCGGCACATGGAAACTCGCGTCACCAACGCCACGGGCATTATTGACTCGTCCCTGTTTCTCGCTGGACAGGCGGCGGGTTTGTCGGACAACCTGACGATGGAATTGGCGGGCATCTTCGGTTGGGACATCGACTTCGCGTTAGACATTCGCAGCGGCGATCATTTCACCGTGGTTTACGAAGAGCGTTATTTGGATGGCGAGAAAAAACATGACGGCAATATTCTCGCTGCAGAATTTGTTAATCGTGGCAAAACATATCGTGCCCTGCGCTACACCGACGCCAAAGGCATTGCCGATTATTATTCGCCCGATGGTCGCAGCATGCGCAAAGCCTTTTTGCGCACACCGGTGGACTTCACCCGCATCAGTTCCCGCTTCGGCAGTCGGTTTCACCCCACGCTAAAGAAACGAAAAAATCATCACGGCGTGGATTACGCCGCTCCACGCGGCACGCCCATCAAAGCGGCCGGTGATGGCAAACTACTCTTCGTTGGACGCAAAGGAGGTTACGGCAAAGTGGTCATCATTCAGCACGGTGGCAAATACAGCACGCTGTACGCGCACATGTCGCGCATCAAACCCGGCATGCACCGCGGCAAACGCGTGCGTCAGGGGCAAACCATTGGCTACGTGGGCAGTACCGGCCGCTCCACCGGACCTCACCTGCATTATGAATTCCGCGTCAACGGTGTGCATCGCAACCCACTCACCGTACGCCTACCGGATGCCGCACCCATCAAGAAAAAATACCGCGCTGACTTTCTCAGCAAATCGCGCAGTTTGGTGGCACTGCTGGATGTCTTGCAACGCACCACTGTAGCTTTAAACAAAAGGAACGAGTAACGAGTATCGAGGCGTGAGGAAACTCACCCCTAGCAACCAGATACTCGACACTCGCCACCGGCGACGCATGGAACACTACATCGGCCTCATGTCCGGCACCAGTCTGGACGGCATCGACGCAGCGTTGGTGAGCTTTACCGATGATCTGCCAAGCTTACAACACGCCATCAACTTCCCGTTAGACGAATCAGTGCGGGAAGAAATTCGCAAGCTGTGCGCGCCGGGTGATAACGAAATCGAGCGCCTCGGACAACTCGATATCCACTTGGGTCAAAACTTTGCGGCCGCCGTTCAGCAACTATTAACAGAAACCAACATCAATGCCACACAAGTTCGTGCCATCGGCAGTCACGGGCAAACCATTCGCCACTGCCCGGAACAACATTTCACACTGCAGATTGGCGATCCCAACACCATCTCCGAACTCACCGGCATTACCACCGTTGCCGATTTTCGCCGCCGTGATATTGCCGCGGGCGGAAAAGGTGCACCGTTGGTGCCCGCCTTTCATGGAGCAAGGGTTGGTACATTGACAGACAAGCCCCGCGTCATTCACAACATCGACGGCATGGGCCATGTGACCGTGACTCCCACTGGCAAATCGCCTGACACAAGGTTCTACCCCCGACCGATCCATCTACTACCGTCAGCCTCGCGTCCACACCAGCGACCA
>CAZXZI010000142.1:0-6643 GCA_964645165.1 uncultured Ectothiorhodospiraceae bacterium | reverse complement strand
ATCGCAAACCCAGTAGGTATTGTCCCGAAGCGTTGTCTCTTTTCGCGGCCTTTTGATACCACACTCGGGCAAGTCTCGCGCTACGGTCAGTTCCCCAGCCATTGTCGTAGCAAAGTCCCACAAACACTTGTGCTTCGGCATCACCTTGCGTTGCCAGGGTTGACCAGAGAGAAAATGACAGGATGTAGTTGCCGGCATTAAAGGCGGCCTGGCCATCTGCCAGGGTGGTTAGTTTTTCTGCAAATGCGTTGCATGGCGCGATCAAAAAATAGACCAAAAACAATGTGGATAAGCTTGTGAATCTTATTTTTCTCATTCTGCGTACCGCCTGAATCATTCGTGAAGCACTCCCGTCATGGGTTACTATCGTCCGCCAATCGGGCGCGCTAAAGGGTGACTTGCTGCACAATTTTCAACTGCGCCGTCCCGGCAGATCATCCCAAAATAAGTTGCGCTGATATATCAGACACTAAGGACAAATAGCTTGAGCAATACTTCGAAAAGCATCGATAAATTACGTGACATCATGGCCGCCTTGCGTGACCCGGAGTCGGGTTGCCCCTGGGATTTGGCACAGGATTTCGCCAGCATCGTGCCGCACACCCTGGAGGAGGCCTACGAGGTGGCCGAGGCCATCGAGGTGGGCGATATGAATGAGCTGCGAGATGAGCTGGGTGACCTGCTGTTTCAGGTCATTTTTTACTCCCAGCTTGCCGAGGAGCGGGGGCTGTTTGATTTTGAGAAGGTGGCGGCGGGCATCGTGGACAAGCTCATCCGCCGGCACCCGCATGTCTTTGCCGCTAAGAATGGCGATATCACGATGACAGACGCCGCGACACTCAACTCGGCCTGGGAGGCCGGCAAGGCGCGTGAGCGTACAGCAAAGGTGGGAGGCACCGGTGCTCTGACCGGCGTCGCAACGGCGCTACCGGCGCTCACTCGCTCCGTGAAGCTGCAAAAAAGGGCGGCGCGGGTGGGTTTTGACTGGCCGGATATCACCCCGGTGTTCGCCAAGGTGGAGGAAGAGCTGGAAGAGGTACGCGAGGAGGTGCAGGCGGATGGTGCCCTGGTTCACAACCAGACCCGCATCGAAGAGGAGATGGGCGACCTGCTGTTTGCCTGCACCAATCTGGCCCGTATGGCCCGCATTGATCCGGAGCGGGCACTGCGCCAGGCCAATCGCAAATTTGAGCGGCGTTTTGTACAAATGGAGGCGCGGGCAGCGGCGCAGGGTCATGCGTTGTCGGCGCTGGACCTCGATGCTTGGGAGGCGCTGTGGGAGGCCGTGAAGGCCGGAGAGTCTCAGCCGAAATCCGATGGTGCTGCGTAATCCATGTCCCGTGCCAACGAGCAAATCACCCAACTCAGCGCCAAGATTGTCCATTGCCTGCGTCATGACCAGCATCGGCTTCGGCGGGCGCTAAAAAACCGGCAAGGTGACGCTCAGGCGCTTGCCGACGTCGCCGCAAAAATCGAGGCCTCGATACAGCAGCGCCAGACGCGGTTGGACAAGCTCCCCGTACCAAGCTACCCGGAAGAGCTGCCCGTTTCCCAGCGCCGTGACGATATTGCCGCGGCCATTCGTGAGCATCAGGTAGTGATCGTGGCCGGGGAAACTGGCTCAGGTAAAACCACCCAACTCCCCAAGATCTGCCTGGATTTGGGGCGGGGAGTGAGTGGTTTTATCGGCCACACCCAACCTCGACGCCTGGCCGCACGCAGTGTCGCTACGCGCATCGCTGAGGAGTTGAAAACCCCGCTGGGCGAAGCTGTAGGTTTCAAGGTACGTTTTTCCGACCACACAAAATCGTCCAGCTACATTAAGCTGATGACCGACGGAATTTTGCTGGCCGAATTGCAGGGTGATCGATATCTGGATCAATACGACACGCTGATTCTCGACGAGGCGCACGAGCGCAGCCTGAACATCGACTTCCTGTTAGGTTATTTGAAACAACTGCTGCCCAAGCGTAAAGACCTGAAGGTCATTATTACTTCGGCCACCATCGACACCGCGCGGTTTTCAAAACACTTTAATAACGCGCCGGTGATCGAGGTCTCTGGACGCAGCTACCCTGTGGAGATTCGTTATCAACAGAACGATGACGAGGAGACAGACACAACGGATGCGATTCTCGCCGCGATGGATGAACTGGCGCAGATCGAAAATCAGCAACAGGGCGATACGCTGATTTTTCTCAGTGGTGAGCGCGAAATCCGCGAAACTGCCGAGGCGCTGCGAAAGCATCATCCGCACAATACTGAAGTGTTGCCGTTATATTCCCGGCTCAGCGCCAGTGAGCAGAACCGTGTTTTCAAAACGGGGGGTAAACGACGCATCGTATTGGCCACCAATGTGGCGGAGACATCGATTACTGTGCCCGGCATTCGTTATGTGATTGATCCGGGAACGGCGCGCATCAGTCGTTACAGTTATCGCAGCAAGGTACAACGACTGCCCATTGAGAAGATTGCGCAATCCAGTGCCAATCAGCGGGCAGGGCGTTGCGGCCGACTGAGTGATGGCATTTGTATCCGCCTGTATTCGGAAGAAGATTTTCTCAACCGCCCGGAGTTTACCCAACCGGAAATTCAGCGCACCAATCTCGCCTCAGTGATTTTACAAATGCGCCAGTTGGGTCTGGGTGACCCGAGTGACTTTCCTTTTATTGATCCGCCCGATCAACGGTTCATCAATGATGGCTTTCGCCTGTTATTGGAACTCAATGCCATTGACGACAAGCGCTATCTGACGACGATGGGTAAGCAACTGGCAAGGTTACCCATCGATCCGCGTCTAGGGCGTATGCTGTTGGCAGCTAAACAAAATAACTGTCTGACAGAAGTGCTGGTGATTGTCAGCGCGCTGAGCGTACAAGACCCGCGTGAACGGCCCACGGATAAACAGCAAAAGGCGGACGAAAAACACAAACGACTGCGCGATGAACAGTCTGACTTTATTTCGCTGTTAAATTTGTGGGGAGAATATAGCGACAGGAAAAATCACCTTACTCAAAACAAACTACGACAATATTGCAAACAGGAATTCCTGGCCTACATGCGTATGCGGGAATGGCAGGAAACTTGCCAGCAGTTACGCACCCAGTGTAAAGGCATGGGCATGAAAACCAACTCAACACCGGCTGACTATGATGTTATTCATCAATCGCTGCTCGCGGGTCTGTTGGGTAATATTGGTATTAAAAATGATGTGGGCGACGATGAATCACAAAAAAGTGAAAAGCAGCCTGCGTCAAAAAGAAAAAAACAGTCGTCGTATCTTGGCGCACGGCAATCTATCTTTCACCTCTTTCCCGGCTCGGGATTGGCAAAGCACCCGCCACACTGGTTGATGTCTGCCGAATTGGTGGAAACCAGTCGCCTGTTTGCTCGACAAAATGCCCGTATTGAACCCGAATGGATAGAGGCTTCCGCGCAGCATTTGGTCAAACAAACCTACAGTGAGCCGCACTGGAATCCCAAGCGTGGCCTCGTCATGGCCGATGAAACGGTTGCCCTGTACGGGCTGATTGTGCATGCGGGCCGACGCATCAATTACGGGCCGATTGATGCAATGGTTGCACGGGAAATATTTATTCGCGAGGCATTGGTGGAAGGGCGCTATCGCACACAAGCGACATTCTTTGGACACAACAAGGCATTAGTCGACGATGCGCGCGCGGTCGAGTCCAAAACTCGTCGGCAGGATGTGTTGGTGAATGATGCCGACTTGTACCGTTTCTTCGATGAAAAACTACCCGCATCTGTTCGTGATCATGTGACGTTTGAACACTGGCGGAAACAGGTTGAAGCCAAGGCGCCCAATCTGTTGCGACTATCGCGCGAAGATGTGTTTCGATCTTCTGCTGGATCGGCAGATATGGACTATCCCGGTGAAATGATCATTAACGACATGCCCTTGCAACTTAAATATTGTTTTAGCCCGGGCAGTGAAGACGACGGCGTAACGGCCATTCTCCCCCTGGCATCCATCAACCAGGTTACTCAGTCACAGTTTGATTATCTGGTGCCGGGATTTTTAGCGGAAAAAATCACCGCTCTGTTCAAGGCTCTGGCAAAACCACTGCGTAAGCAGTTGGTGCCCATTCCGGAGTCAGTGAAATCGGCTCTCGTCTATCTTGGCAAGCAGAACACAGACAGTGATGGGCGACCAGCGTTGATGACTACATTGGAGCGATACCTGAAAAAAGAACATTCACTGGTGGTGACTACAAAAGACTGGCAGCTCGAGCAATTACCGGCACACTTGTTAATGCGTTTTTCGGTAGTGGATCACCAACAAAAAAGTTTGGGCGTCAGCCGTTCACTGGTTGATTTACAGTCGCGTTTTGCGGGGCAGGCTGCACAGGAAGTGACGAAGTTGGAAAGCGATGTTTCCTGGCCGGAGGATGGCATGATGTCGTGGACGTTTGGTGATCTTCCCGAGTTCGTTATGGCCTCGCGAGGTGAGCAACAATCTCGTGCCTATCCAGCCGTTGTTGACAAAGATACCTCGGTGGGAGTGATGCTGTTTGATGCACCAGCCAAGGCGCAGCAGACACATGAAAAAGGGCTGCGACGTTTGGCGGCACTGGAAAATGCCAAGGCGGTAAAATATCTATTACGCAACATGCCGAAAATAAAAGAGATGTGCCTCATTTATTCAACACTGGCATCAGCGGATACCTTGACGGCGGATTTGCTCGACTTGATTATTGATCAGTGCTTTTTTGAGCAGGGTTACGCGATTCGCCAGCAAGTAATATTTAATGAGCGTATGCAACATGTGCCGGAGTTGATGCCGATGGCTAACCAGGTCTGCAAGTTGGGGGAACAGATTCTTGTTGCCTATCAAACAGCGCGTCAACAATTTCAAGCAGTACAGCGCCATTGCAGCCTGGAGTGCAAACAGGATATTCATACGCAGTTAGACGGTCTCCTTTATGCGGGCTTTTTGAAAACCACGCCGTACGCCTGGTTGCAGGAAATGCCGCGCTATTTTCGGGCACTAACGGTACGCTTGGAGAAGTTGGTGGATTCACCCTCCGGAGATGAAAAAAAGCGGCAGCTCTTACAACCATTTTTACAACATTACGCACAACTGAATGGTGCTATGCCTGCTATTAACGACAATGCTGAAATTATAAAATTACGCTGGATGTTAGAGGAATACCGGGTGTCTTTATTTGCGCAACCGATGAAAACAGTAATTTCAGTTTCACCCAAGCGCATTGAAAAACAGATTGCATTGTGCGAGTGAGTATCCGGCAAATATGCACGGGAGCATGCGGAAAGCTGTATTAATAAATCAGGATGTTGGACAAGTATAAAACAACAAAATATATAGACTTGCCTCAATAAAAACCATGCAAAAACATCGGAAGAACGTGGCCAAAAAAATTTTACACTAAATTCCTTTATGAATTGGTCACTTAGAATTTTGTGCTGTTTTTGGGCTTGTGAACTTGAAAAAAACCACTAGTCTTAAAACTGAGTATCGCCCTTGATGTGCTGTTTGACCCAACTTGCATAACTTGGAACCTGGGCACCTGACACTGTTGCGTATCTCTGCTTAGTCCAGAGATCCTGATGAGTCACACCGGCTTCCACTTCGTTTGATGGTTCACGGCAGAGGGCGATGCCACACCGCTAATTTTTCTAAACCTTAAACAAACCGCCTCCTGTCCTTAGCAGGGGGCGGTTTTTACTTACGCGCTTGGAATCTGTCAAGTGAAGTAAATTACATTGTTTCGCGAGTCGGAATGTCTACCATGTGTTGACTCAAGCGTTTGTCTTCTAGGCCCAGGCGATCCGCATAGATAACGGTGAAGGCCAGGACGCTGGTGACATATTCGCGTGTTTCCCGATAGGGGATACTTTCGATCCAACGGTCGGCATCCTGTGTGGCCTCAGCGGGTATCCAACGCATGATTCGCCTCGCTCCGGCGTTGTAGGCAGCGGTGGCAAGCACAGTCTGTCCAGAAAAGCGTTTGAGCATCTTCTGCAGATAACGAGTGCCCAGGGCAAGATTGGTATCGGCCTGCGTGAGTTTGCTTCTGCCACGGTATTTCTTGGGCATGGAGCGGGAAATGTATTTGGCCGTGGAGGGCATCAGCTGCATGAGACCCATTGCGCCCGTGGCTGAGCGTGCGTCCTGCACGAAGGCGCTCTCCTGGCGAATGACACCATAGATCCACGCAGGGTTGATATCTTCACGCTCGGAGTGGTTGAGAATCTGTTGTTGGTACAGCAACGGGAAGCGCAGACCAAGGTCACCGCGCTGGTCGGTACTGGCCATGGTCAGAATGGATTGCGGGGCCCAGCCCCAGTATTGGGCCAGCTTGGCGGCATCGACACGCTGCTCATTATCCATCTGCTGCATGGCTGACCGCCATTCGCGGCGGGCTTCAATCATGCGTCCCAGGCGGACGAACTCGTGTGCGCGCTGCACCGCCGCTTGTTGGCCGATTTCAAACAGGGTGCCGGCGCTGGTGTTGTGCGGATGGCTGGCAATGGCATAGGGCAGACTCAAACGATCGGCTGCCATAAAGCCATAATAGCTACGCTGTTGGGCGAGGCTGGTGAATTGCAGCCACACAAGTCATCTCCCGGCCTCTCCTCGAACGCCGCACAGCGATCGCCG